>JAOUQA010000379.1 GCA_029879605.1 Gammaproteobacteria bacterium | reverse complement strand
ACACAGAGCCTGTGCCACGCCCAGGTTAGCCATGTAACCGGTAGAAAATAACAGGGCGCGTGGGTAACCGGTGAAATCAGCCAGTTCCTGTTCCAGCGCATGATGGGCGGTGCTATGACCATTAACCAGGTGAGCCGCGCCACTGCCAACGCCGTATTGTTCTACGCCGCGGATTAACGCCTGTCTGATATCAGGATGGTTGGCCAGCCCCAGGTAGTCATTGCTACAGAAGTTCAGTACCTGACGACCATCAATGGTCAGTTCTATGCCCTGTGGTGAATCGATAATGAGACGGCTGCGATACAGGCCGTCATGCTTGCGTTGTTCCAGTTCGGCATTAAGATCTTTCATGTAATCACACCAGTATTCAGGTGAAAATCAGAGCTTTGTAGTAAGAAAGCTATTATGGTTCATTATTGTTGAGTAACTAGTTTGTACAGCATCAAATTATTTCTCTGAACTGTTCGTTTATTTCAAAAAGCAAAAAGAAAACCACGCTAATGAACGCTAATAAATTTGGTAACAATTACAGATGCTTTATCTAATTATCAGGTAATGGGTATTGTAGATTTACCCATAATAAATTCGCGTTTATTAGCGGTTTTTGCGTTCATTTGCGTTACTATTTTCAGATTTTGGTTCTAGGAATGACAGGCACTGGCTTTGAATTCAGTTTGTTCCGTGGCTGTCGGCTGGATACCCAGGCGACTGAAAAGAGCCAGGTCGTCATTGGTTTCACAGTTTTCAGTGGTCAGTAGTTTCTCGCCATAGAAAATTGAATTGGCACCGGCGAAGAAACACAGCGCCTGCATTTCATCACTCATTTCATGACGACCGGCTGATAACCTGACCTGTGAAGCGGGCATAAGAATACGGGCCACGGCAATGGATTTTACAAATTCCAGTGGATCAATTTTCTCTGCACCGTGAAGCGGTGTACCTTCAATTTGAACCAGCATATTAATCGGCACACTTTCAGGGTGAGGATCAAGGTTAGCCAGTTGTTGCAGCATAGACGCACGATCTGTTGAGGTTTCCCCCATGCCCAGAATGCCACCGCTGCAAATATTAATGCCGGCATCACGGATGTGACTCAGTGTATCGAGGCGATCCTGAAAAGTACGCGTGGTAATCACATTGCCATAAAACTCGGGCGAGGTATCGAGGTTATGATTGTAATAATCCAGTCCAGCGTCTTTCAGGCGCTGGCTCTGGGATTCTGTCAGCATACCCAGGGTGACACAGGTTTCCATGCCCAGGCCTTTGACGGCCTGTATCATTTCAATAACTTTTTCCAGGTTTTTGTCAGTCGGGTTGCGCCAGGCGGCACCCATACAGAAGCGACTAGAGCCATTGGATTTGGCCGTTTCAGCCTTGGCAATGACTTCTTCCAGTGGCAATAAACGCTCTCTTTCCAGCTCCGTTTTATGGTGGGCGCTTTGTGAGCAGTAGCCACAGTCTTCAGCACAGGCACCCGTTTTAATACTTAACAGGGAACTGATCTGAACTTCGTTCGGGTTGTGATGATTGCGGTGAATGCTATGCGCCTGAAAAATCAGGTCATTAAACGAGGTTTCGAACAGAGCCCTGATTTCATCCAGTGTCCAGTCGTGTCTAGTTGTGCTTTGAGTCATGGGAAAATACTTGCAATAATGGCTATCAGATCGGTAATAATACCGGTTTTCAGACATATCTGACAGGGAAAGCTGATGCTGAAAAGGATTGTTCAGGCTATTTACCCGGCCACCTGCATTTTATGCGGTGATCCTGGTCAGGGGCGCAGGGATTTATGTCATGCCTGTGAACAGGATTTCACCGAGAATCAATCGGCCTGCCGTATCTGTGCCATCCCTTTGCCAGAAACCGTGGCAGACCAGGTATGTGGCCAGTGTCTACAGAAAAAACCTCCCAATAATACGGCCTGGAGCCCCTTTGTCTATGCTCAGCCACTTGAGTGGATTATTCAGCAGTTAAAGTTTAATAAGCGGTTATCGTATGCCCGATTATTGTCCGACTTGATGATTGAGCGATTAGCCAGTCAGCAGGTTCAGGCAGACTGTATTATTCCTGTGCCTTTACATAATAAACGCCTGCTTAGCCGGGGCTTTAATCAGTCAGTGGAAATTATTCGGCCAGTTGCTCGTTATCTGGATATTTCCCTGGATACCCGGAGTTGTCAGCGCCAGGGTTTTTCAGCGCCTCAATCGGCTATGGATGCTAAACAGAGGCGAAAAAATATTAAAGGCGTTTTTAAATTCAATAATCAGAAAAATTACAAACATGTCATTGTGTTTGACGATATTGTTACTACGGGCTCAACGGCTGGTGAGATAGTAAAGGTCATCAAAAGACAGGGCGTTAAGCAGGTTGATGTCTGGAGCCTGGCGCGAGCAGATAAAATATATAAATAATTAGTCTTCGTGTGATTGATAGAATTTGATAAAGTCTGTTTCTTTCAGTGGCCTGGAAAAATAAAAGCCCTGGAATAAATCACAGTCAAGTTGTGTTAAATAATCGAACTGGTATTCAGTTTCAATGCCTTCAGCAACGATATTGAGTTTAAAATTCTTGGCCATGGAAATAATAGTTTTAATCAGGGTCTGGCTGTCATCATTTTCTTCAAGAGTGTTAATAAATGAACTGTCTATTTTAAGTTCATTAATAGGGAGTCTATGTAAATAGCTTAAAGAACTGTAGCCAGTGCCAAAATCATCCATAGAAAAACGAATGCCATGATCTTTTAGTGCATTTATAATAATAACTACTTTTTCAATGTCTTCA
>JAOUQA010000378.1 GCA_029879605.1 Gammaproteobacteria bacterium | reverse complement strand
CAACAATACAATCATACACTTCTACAAATTCTCCTGTGCCCAGGTCGGATAAATTGAAATGAGTGTCGGGTATCATGCCGCTCTCATCTTGACTGTCATGCATGATTGTATTGTTGTTAATCATAATAACCTGGCCGCCGGTCAGGGTGATCTGTCCCACATTGGTGTCGCTGGTTTCGATGGCAATAACGGTTCCATAAAACTCGATTGAAGAATCGTTTTCGTTATCGACAAATTCAATTTCGTGGGCGACCAGTTGGCCATTGCTGTTCATATAACCTTCAACTTCAACAATTGCGTCGATTACCAGGTCCTGGCGTGAGCCGTGTTCGATTTCGATGCTGGCGTTGATCAGGAAGTTGTGCCCATTGACAGTAATATTGCTGTCACTGATGTCGCTAATGGCTCCGTGGACTTCTATTTCATCTTCATCATCAGCGTGACCTTTGTCACCGTCGTCTTCCAGTTCAACTTTAGAAGCAATGAGTGTTCCTGTATCAGGAGTCTGCGTACTTTTGACTTCAACATATAGACCATCCCAGTTGCCTTGTGGCATATCATCGAGTACAGCAGAACTGTATTCAATGGGTTGACTACCGATTAAAAAACTCTGCCCGGCAGAGTTATAGTTTTTTACAATGCCTTTAAGTTCTACGCCTTCCGGGTGTGTTAGCAGGTAGGTAGCCAGGTTGTCAGCTTTGACTTCAAGGCGGGTAGCCGTAATCTGGCCTTCACCACTTGAATAACCGCTGACTTCGACAATATTGCCAGCAGATATTGCTGAAGCAGATGTAATTCCGGTGACTTTGCTTTCAAAAACAGTATGGCTGGTGATGGTGACGTTTTGTCCCATGACTACCAGTGTGCCTGTATTATCTATAGTGATGGCAGTGCTGGTAACAAAGCCTTCGAGGTCATCATCAAAATGAATAGTTGTTGCTGAATTATCGCCTGATGTTTCTACGTTGACCATCATGCCTACACGCAGCTCAGATTCGCTGCCCGGGCTGTCTTCGATATAAACAGTGGCATGGTCTGTATTGTAACGGTTGCCGTTGACGTAAACGCTGCCAAAAGCAGTAATCGGACCGGATACGTAACGTGATGACGAGCTTGTATTATTGTTGCTATTACAGGCAGTTAAGCCCGTGATAATGCCTATAATTGCACTGGTTAGAATCAGTTTTCGGGTATTCATTTTGTGCTTCCTGTAGAGTTATCATTTGTAAATAAGTCATGACAGGTCTTATCCTGTCAGTCTCAGGATGCCTGTTAACTGTTGACACGCAGGTCGAATAAAAAAGGTTCCATCAGGGTTGAATTATTTTAAGGAGCGTTGGTGTTAAGGGCGAACTGAAAAAATAGAATCTGGATTTATATATTCAGGCTTCTGCCTCCACATACCGGTATCACCTGCCCGGTAATATAATCCGCATCGCGGATCAGGAAGCGTACCGTGGCCGCAATATCTTTCGGTGTTCCCTGGCGTTTAAGTGCTGTGCGATCCAGGATGGTTTCACGTAGTTCTATATCCTGTTCCATATTGCTTTCCGGCCAGAGAATGGCGCCGGGTGCGACCCCGTTAACTCGTATTTCAGGGCCGAGTTCTTTTGCTAATGACTGGGTCAACATGGCCAGTCCCGCTTTAGCAGCGCAATAGACAGGATGATTTTTCATTGGACGAAAACCATGGACATCCACAATGTTAATGATGTTGCCATGAGTCTTTTTCAGCTCAGGGCTTGCAGCCTGTGACAGGAACAGTGGTGCTTTTAAATTACTGCCCAGTAAATCATCCCAGTGATGTTCGGTAATGTCTCCCACGGGAGTGGGGTAGAATGTCGATGCGTTGTTTATAAGCACATCTAGCTGACCCCAGTAATCAGTGGCCTGTTTGACCAGTTGATTAATATCGCTAAGTTTGAGTAGATCAGCCGCAAGAATAATGGCAGAGTCTGCTCGCAGGGCATTGAGTTCATTACACAGGGCCTGCGCCTCATCCCGGGATGACCGGTAATGAATCACTATATTCATACCCTCAGCATGCAGTATTCTTGATATTTCTGCACCAATCCGTTTTGCCGCACCGGTAATTAAGGCTGTCTGGTTTTGCATGATAGAATGACCGTTCATTGACTCAGATGTGGAAATTGTAACACTAATGCAGACGCTGGAATTACCGGATCCATCCGATGCTGAAAAGCAGCATAGTGCAAACCTGGTTGAGCTAATTAAAAGTGAAATCAATCTAGCAGGGGGCTGGATTGATTTCGCCCGCTATATGGAATTAGCCTTGTATGCACCTGGCCTGGGTTATTACTCGGCGGGACGACAGAAATTTGGAGTACAGGGGGATTTCATTACGGCGCCGGAAATATCACCCCTGTTTTCACAGACCCTGGCTAATCCTGTTGCAGAGATACTGGACGCTATGCAGGGCGGTGACGTACTGGAATTTGGTGCTGGTTCGGGAACTATGGCGGCAGAATGTCTTTATGCGCTTAAGCAAAAGGGGTTAGCGCCTGATCGTTACCTGATTGTTGAGTTGAGTGCAGATCTCAGGGAACGACAGAAACAGACTATTAAGCAACGTGTACCAGAATTAATAAACCGGGTGCACTGGCTGGATCAGTTGCCAGAAGACAAAATTAAAGCTGTCGTACTGGCCAATGAAGTGCTTGATGCCATGCCGGTGCAGCGCTTTGTGGTTAAAGATGAGGGAGTCAGGTCACTGGGTGTGGCCGTCCAGAATAATCAGATACAACTGGCAACAGCTGATTCCAC
>JAOUQA010000376.1 GCA_029879605.1 Gammaproteobacteria bacterium | reverse complement strand
AATCACAGGTGCTGGACAGCATGGATCTTGAGCGTGAGCGAGGTATTACAATCAAGGCACAAAGTGTCTCCCTGGATTATAAGGCGAGGGATGGCCAGCTTTATCAATTAAACATGATTGACACCCCCGGACATGTGGATTTTTCCTATGAAGTATCTCGTTCACTGGAGGCCTGTGAGGGAGCCCTTCTCATTGTTGACGCATCCCAGGGCGTTGAAGCCCAGAGTGTAGCTAATTGTTATACGGCGATTGACCTTGGGCTGGAAGTGGTGCCCGTGTTGAACAAAATTGATTTACCTGCAGCTGATCCCGATCGGGTTATCCAGGAAATTGAAAATATTATTGGTATCGAGGCAACTGATGCCTGTCATGTGAGCGCCAAGTCAGGGATAGGCGTGGATGATTTGCTGGAGCAGCTGGTACATCGTATTCCACCACCGGTTGGTGACCCGGATGCACCCTTGCAGGCGCTTATTATCGATTCCTGGTTTGATTCCTATGTTGGGGTTATCACACTGGTCCGTATTAAACATGGCAAGATACGTAAAGGTAATAAAATGCTAATTATGTCAACAGGGCGTAGTTATCATGTGGATCATGTGGGTGTATTTACGCCCAAGCGAACCAATACCGAGGAGTTATCAGCCGGGCAGGTGGGTTATATTATTGCCGGTATTAAAGAAATTGATTCTGCTCGTGTTGGTGATACCGTGACCTTGCTGGATAGGCCGGCAGAGCAGGCATTACCTGGTTTTAAAGAAGTTCAGCCAAGGGTTTTTGCCGGTATGTTTCCAGTGGAAGCTGATGATTATGATAATTTTCGTGAAGCACTGGAAAAATTGCGTCTGAATGATGCGTCTCTGCAATTTGAGCCAGAAACTTCATCCGCCCTGGGCTTTGGTTTTCGTATTGGTTTCCTGGGAATGCTGCACATGGAAATTGTGCAGGAACGACTGGAACGGGAATATGACCTTGATTTGATCACAACGGCACCGACGGTGGTGTATGAAGTGGAAAAAACCAGTGGTGAAGTGACTCAAATTCATAACCCGGCCGATTTACCTGAAGTTAATTATATTGAGGAAATTCGTGAACCGATTATACAGGCAAATATTCTGGTACCGCAGGAATATCTGGGTAATGTGATTAGCCTGTGTATTGAAAAACGTGGTGTACAGAAAAATATGCAGTATATGGGCTCACAGGTATCTTTGTCCTATGAAATGCCTCTAAGTGAAGTTGTGCTGGATTTTTTTGATCGTCTAAAATCAGTAAGTAGAGGTTATGCTTCTTTCGATTACGAGTTTAAGCGATTTCAGGCTGCTAAACTGGTAAAAGTGGATATATTAATCAACAGTGAAAAAGTAGATGCACTTGCTGTTATTATACACACAGACCAGTCACAGCGTAGAGGTCGTGAGCTGGCTGAGAAAATGCGTGAACTTATACCACGACAAATGTTTGATATTGCGATACAGGCGGCTATAGGTCGACATATTATTGCCCGTACAACAGTAAAAGCTTTACGTAAAAATGTAACTGCAAAATGTTATGGTGGTGATGTAAGTCGTAAACGAAAATTACTGGATAAACAGAAGAAAGGTAAAAAACGCATGAAGCAATTTGGTAAAGTTGAAATTCCACAGGATGCGTTTCTGGCGGTTCTTAAGGTAGATAATAATTAAACCAATCAAGAAAGACTTGAGTATTTTTTATGACATATGATTTTGCATTTTTTCTCTTCATGGGAACGCTGGTTACAGGTGTTATCTGGTTGCTTGATGCCTGGTTATGGGCGCCAAAAAGAAAAGCAGTTCCCCTGCAGTATGGAACTAATGGTGAGATTAAATCAGGATCTGTAGGTGAACCAGTTATTGTTGAGTATTCCAAGTCATTCTTTCCGGTTTTATTAATTGTCTTCCTGTTAAGGGGGTTCCTGGTAGAGCCATTCAGGATACCTTCAGGTTCAATGATACCTTCCCTGTATATTGGGGATTTTATACTGGTTAATAAATTCTCATATGGGATTCGATTGCCCGTATTGAATAAGAAAATAATTGATATCGGTGATCCTGAACGTGGGGACGTGGTTGTTTTTCGTTTTCCCCGTGATCCATCTATTGATTATATAAAAAGAGTTGTTGGGTTACCGGGCGATCATATTGAATATTATGAAAAAGTGCTCTATGTAAATAAAAAACCGGTAAAAAGGGAATATGTTTCTCTATACGAGGGGCCGGGTGAGAATAATACCGCGAAAGAATATATTGAAAAACTGGATGAAAAGAGTCACTCCATATTATTGATTCCGGGACGGAAAGGTCATGATGTTGATTATGTAGTGCCTGATGGACATTACTTCATGGTAGGTGATAATAGAGATAATAGTAATGACAGCCGTTACTGGGGTGTAGTGCCAGATAAATACCTTGTAGGCAAGGCATTCATGATCTGGATGAACTGGAGTTCCGGGGTAGACTGGAAACGAATTGGTACTTTTATTGAATAGTCGAGGTTCAGTTATGATAAAAAAACAGAATGGGTTAACTGCTATTTCTTGGATTATTGTTATTGCGCTGGTCAGTGTTCAGGGCTTGATGGCTTTGCGGATAATTCCCCTGTATATGAATAATAATTCTACAGTTTCAATTATGGATGGTCTGGTTAATGATCCTGCGGCCAGGGGTAAGTCGGCAAAGGAAATTCAAGTTATGTTACGCAAACGCCTGGATATAAATGGTCTTTATGCTCTCAGGGATAGTAAGGATGCATTTAAATTTGAAAAAGCAAAA
>JAOUQA010000377.1 GCA_029879605.1 Gammaproteobacteria bacterium | reverse complement strand
TAAGATGAAAAAACAGCGACGTAAATTTATTTCACAGCTGGCTGGACTTGGTGGTCTGGCAGCAGCACCCTTAATGGGGCGTGCTGCGACTGTCGCTGGGCGAGTGAAAAATATTCGTATATCGCAGAAAGATGACAAGACCCGTATGGTGTTTGACCTTAACGGCCCTGTCGATCACAAGATATTCACCCTGAATAAACCAGAACGTGTGGTGATTGATCTCAAGGACACTCAGCTGGCTCAATCCAGTTTTATCAAGGATTTACATAATAACCTGTTAAACGGAGTTCGTACCGGTATTCGTAATCAGACTGATTTACGTATTGTGCTGGATCTGGCGAACAAATCCCGTCCCAAGAGTTTTTTACTGCCCCCATCCAATGGTCAGGGACATCGCCTGGTGGTTGATCTTGTTGATTCAAAAGCCGCAGGTAAAAAAACCAGCAAGCAAAATAATTTAAGAGATGTTGTGATTGCCATTGACCCCGGGCATGGCGGCAATGATCCAGGCGCAACCGGACGTATGGGAACTCGCGAAAAAGATATTACCCTGCAGATTGCCCGTCGCCTGGAAACATTAATCAATAAACAGCCTGGCATGAAACCCGCATTACTGCGTAAAAGTGATCGTTTCATGAAGCTGCGAGATCGCATTAAACGTGCTCATCAGGTCAATGCGGATTTAATGATTTCCATTCATGCGGATTCTTTTCCCGATAAACGTGCCAGTGGTGCCTCGGTATATGCCCTGTCCGTGAGTGGAGCCACTTCTGAAACTGCCCGTTTACTGGCAGAAAATGAAAATAAGGTGGATTTGTTATTTGGTAATGTAAACCTGGATGACAAAGATGAAATGGTTAAACATGTGATACTGGATTTATCTCTCACGGGTACCATTCAGTCCAGCCTGGATATCGGCGATGAAGTATTACGTGAGCTGACCCGTGTTGGTCGAGTACATAAGAAAAAAGTTCAGCAGGCAGGCTTTGCCGTATTAAAGGCGCCCAATATTCCGGCGATATTATTAGAAACCGCGTTTCTTTCAAATCCGAAAGAAGAACGTAAATTACGCAGTCCTGCCCACCAGGTAAAATTGTCCAAGGCAATCTTGCGGGGTATAAATGATTATTTTGTTCGCAAGGCACCGCCCGGTACCTGGCTGTCAGAAAATCGTAAAACCTATACCATTCAACAGGGCGATACACTGGCTTCAATTGCAGATCGATTCGATACCAGTGTGAGCAATATTCGAGCACGTAACTCAATCCACAGTGACAGGTTGAAAGTGGGTCAGAGGATTTTAATACCTGTCAGTTAAGTATTACTCCAATAATAAAAACAGTAGTTCACTTGCCCGCTTTATGCGGGCTTTTTATGTACAGGATGTACTGTATGCCGCGGGCGCATGGAAGCGCAGGAGCGGCGATGTACAGGATGTACTGTATGCCGCGGGCGAGGCTCAATCTATGATGAATTACAAGTTTGTATTTAGTTATAATTTTGTAGCTGGAAGCGCAGGAGCGGCGATGTACAGGATGTACGGCAGGTTTTTGCTCCCTGCAAAACCTGCATTTCCACCATCCCTGGTGGTCGCATGCCGCGGGCGAGGCTGATCTATGATGAATCTCAGGTTCTTAATTGGCTATAATTTTGTAGCCGGAAGCGCGGGAGCGGCGATTTCTTCTGCTTGCTTTGCTCGGGGATGGATCGCCGTTTTTTGGCGCTCCGTCCCCCGTACTTGTATACCGCGCACATCAAAGAAACCCATCACTGACTTCGTCGGTAAGTTAGTGGTATACACAACCGGGGACAGAGCATAAAAAGCAATGGTCTGTCCCCAGGTGAATGAAACCGTACTTAACTTGATCTGTTCGCATTTATTCTTCTATACGTGGATCCATTTCTATAGCGGCTGTACCTGTCCTTGCCATAGGTACGAAATCACCCTGTTCTTCATTTGGTATGGGAGTACTGATACCCATTCTAAAAACTATAAATAAAGCCAGGATTCCGAAAACAATAGAAAAATATATCATTAATCCCTGGTGGCCAATTAGTTGCATAAATATACCCGCAAGAATGGGCCCAATGGCTGCGCCTACTCCATTCAATAATAATAATCCCTGGGTAGCATCCATCACTTCAGCTGGTTCTATATGATCGTTCGTATGAGCAACAGACAAGGAATAAACTGAAAAAGAAAAACCACCATAAAATATTGCGCTTAACATAAGGGCAAACTGTGATTGTTGTGAAAATATAAAAATACTTAATGCCATTAGCGTCGCAAAAACACAGACTGCCATTAATACTTTACGACGATCAAATCGGTCAGACAGGCTACCAATAGGCAGCTGCAACAAAGCACCGCCAAATATAATTGCACTCATAAAGAGAGCTATTTCTGTTTCAGAATATCCCATGTTATGAGCATACAATGCACCTAAGCCCCAGAAGGCACCATTACCTAAACCAGTTACTAAAGCACCCGCTACACCGATGGGCGAAATATTAATAAGACGTCGTAAAATTAACCTTGGCACATCCACCTGGGTTGGTTGTACTAAATGAGTAACGGAAATCGGCACCAGTGCGAGAATAAAGAAAATGGCACATAAGGCATAAGTTGCGAGAGAACCTGCGCCATAGAATAAGAGCAAAAATTGTCCCACTCCCAGTGAAAACAGTGTTACTGCCACATAGACTGAAAATATTTTGCCCCGGTAATTGTCGGGTATCAGGGTATTTAACCAGCTTTCTACGACAAGATAGAGTCCCACCATTGCAATTCC
>JAOUQA010000375.1 GCA_029879605.1 Gammaproteobacteria bacterium | reverse complement strand
TGTACTGACATACTACCTGACGATTAACCCAAGTATTGTTATGACAGCTATGGGTGGTACTGGTGTGATTTTCCTTGGATTATCAGGTTATGCCCTGACAACTCGCAAAGATTTCAGCTTCATGGCTGGTTTCCTTATGGTTGGTTTTTTTGTTGTTTTAGGTGCTGCCCTGCTGAATATCTTCCTGGAAATGCCCATGTTGTTTCTAGCGGTTAATGCAGCCATCGTACTGATCATGAGCGGCTTCATTCTATATGAAACATCATCGATCATTCACGGCGGTGAAACCAACTACATTATGGCAACTGCAAGCATATTCCTGTCGATCCTGAACCTGTTCCAGGCATTGCTACACTTACTGGGTGCTTTTGCCAACAACGACTAATTGTTGCTGTGCTTTACATCTACGAAGCCCCGTTTATCGGGGCTTTTTAATACTGGGGAAAAAATATGGACTGGATCAAAATAGGATCAGTATTATTCTTACTGGCCATGCTGGTTTACATCTTTCCGCGCATGAAGCATGCCATGCAAAATACGCCAAAAGGCACTATGCAGGACTGGATGGGATTTATTATCCCTGTTGCAGCTGTCATAGGTTTTGTTATTTTACTAATTATGATGGTATAACCCACTGACAATCAGGGTTTAAATCCCGGATAATCACCCCTATATTGTTTCAAACCCATTAATGACTGGAATTTCCATGCAAGAAGAACATCCGTTTGCCCCCTATATTCGAATCCTGGGTAAAGGTAAAAAAGGCTCTCGAGGCTTTACCGTTGAAGAAGCCTACGAATCCATGACCATGATTCTTAAAGATGAAGTAACGGCTGAGCAACTGGGTGCATTTCTAATGCTGCTCCGCGTAAAAGAAGAAACCCCTGAGGAAGTCGCCGGTTTTGTTCGGGCGATTCGTGATTTTATTGGCTACCCGGATACGGCCCAGGCTGATCTTGACTGGTCATCCTATGCGGGTAAACGCCGTCATTCACCCTGGTATGTTCTAAGCGCCCTGCTCCTGGCTGAAAATGGCATCAAGGTCTGCATGCATGGTGCAGAAGGCCACACAGCTGGCCGCATATATACATCAGAAGTCCTCAAGCCACTGGGCATCAAAACCTGCACCACCCTGGAAGAAGCCAAAACTGAAATCCAGGCACATAATTTCAGCTACATGCCATTACAGACCATTAGCCAGCGGCTGAAAGACATTATTGAATTACGTCCTTTCCTGGGATTACGCTCCCCGATTCATACTGTCGGCCGGATGATAAACCCTCTCAGGGCTCCCTGTTCCATTCAGGCTATCTTCCACCCGGGTTATCAGAAGGTACACCAGCTGGCCGCCCAGATCCTGGAAGAGCCACACCTGGCAGTTTTCAAGGGTGAAGCCGGTGAAGTCGAGCGCAACCCGGATACCGACTGCACAGTATCATCCGTGCATAATGGTGAAATGAATGATGAAATCTGGCCTGCCCTGTTTAACAAACGTCATGTCAAGGAACAGAGCCTCGATGTCAATCGCCTGCCCGGTGTCTGGCGCGGTGATGATACCGATGAATATGCAGAAGCGGCCATTACCTCAACTGCGGCTATTGCCCTTCAGTTACTGGGCAAAGCAGACTCTCAACAAGCCGCCCTGCAACAGGCACAGGATATGTGGTCTGCCAGGGATAAAAATAGATTTTAAAGTCCATATTTCAATTTAAGTACATAATTGGTATTCTACTGATACCTTTTCCTTAATTTAAAAAAGGTATTTAGTATAAATGACAATTTAGAGCCAGATTATATACAGGGAAATGATTATGACTTTAACCATGAGTGCAACGGCTGAAAATGAAGAAAGCCTTTCAGATACCTCAACGACAGAAAAAGCAATAAGAGTTAATACAGCTTTACGTTTTTATCATGAAATACTCGGCCTGGAGAATTTACACTATGGTCTCTGGAACAATGACCCCTTTACCAAGGAAGGCCTGCATACTGCCCAGGAACGCTACACAGAACACCTGATCTCCTGTTTCCCTAAATCCGTTCAAACAGTACTGGATGTGGGCGCAGGTACTGGCGCCACTTCTAAGAAACTTAAGAACCAGGGCTACGAGGTGGAAGCCATTTCACCTGATCCATACCAGCAATATCTTTTCAAGAAAAACAGCAACGTCAAGTTTCACCTGAATACCTTTCAGGATTTCAAACCCGGCCATACATTCGACCTGATTTTAATGAGTGAATCCTGTCAATATATTCCTATGGACGGCCTGTTCAGCAATGCAAAGACCTGCGCTGCCGGTGGTTATTTACTAATTAATGATTATTTTATTACCGACCCTGATAACACGGCGATGTCTAACAGTGGTCATCCTATGGAAACTTTTTATCAGAAAGCCAGGGACTATGGTTTTGAACTATTAAAAGAAGAAGACATCACCGATCAGGCAGCTGTTAGCCTTGACCTTGCCAGGAGCTGGATGAATCGTTATGTATTGCCAAGTTTGAACCTGGTTGTTGATTCCCTGGATAAGAAACACCCGAGACTGGTAAAGTTTTTAAGCTGGCTGTTGCGTAAAAAAATACAGAAATTCAATAATGACCTGATGTTATTAGATTCAGAACACTTTAAACGAGTTAAGCGATATAAAATATTATTATTCAAAGTTCCTGAATAATTATATCAGTGGCAACCTGCACCGACAGGTTGCCACTGTTAAAAATACAATCTCAATATAACACCGGGTTTATACCTGTTTCAGCATGCCCGGCCTGATACTTTTCAGCAATCCAGTA
>JAOUQA010000039.1 GCA_029879605.1 Gammaproteobacteria bacterium | reverse complement strand
TTGATCCAGTCAGGCTGGGCTAGTGGCTTGAGGGGCTCAGATCTGCATGCAGTGATCAGCAAAGTAAGAGTTATGGTTAGAATTCTGTACATGTTATTTCTCTTATTATTATGTAGTAGTTTTTCTGATTGAGAATTATAACAGCCAGGCAACCACGGTCGAGTCTATTTTGTGAACAGGTTAACAGCTTCTGTCATTAATTCTCGGTAGACTTTGCACATATTTTCTGCAATAGCATTGCATAACGTGCATATCTCGGTTATTTTATTGTGATAAAAATAATAACTACCGATTACATTTGAGTGGAGATTAAAACAATGAAATTAAGAAAAAGCCTTTTTGCCGTTAGTGGCGTTGCAGCAGCAGTCGTATTGACAGCTTGTGGCTCTGAAGAAGTTAAACAGACTGTCGTTGAGTGTGCTTTTCCCGATGCACCAACCGTGCCTGCACCAGGCTGGGTGTGTGACGAGCCTGTAGAGGGCGTAGAGGTATCAGCAGTAGGATCAGCTGAGAAAACAGCAGCTGGTGTCTCATTTGCCAAAAATATGGCTGCTACCGATGCACGGGTACAGATGGCACAAGCGATGAAGGTCCATGTTCAAAATATGGTTAAGCAATATGCTGAAACAACCGGTGCTGCAGATAGCGAAACCGTTGACAAGGTAAATACTTCGGTGACTAAGCAGATTACTGATCAGACGCTGACTGGTACCAAGCGCTATAAATCAATCGTTAGCCCTAATGGTACGGTCTATGTGCTGATTGGTATGGATGAGGCGACTGCATCAAAAGCGACCCAAGAAGCTGTGCGTACCAGCATGAACAACGATAAGGCGTTGTGGCAGCAGTTTAAGGCTCAGAAGGGTCAGGACGAACTGGCTGCTGCTATTGCTGCTGGCAAACAGTAAACGAACGTATTTGAGATGTAAGATAGTAAATGCCGGCGCCTGATTTGATTCGGGTGCCGGCTTTTTTATTACTACAGGATTAAGGCTAATTATGAACAGGTTAAGCACGAGTTTAATGAGTGTTGTCGTTGTAGTTATTCTGTTGGGGCAAACTGCACAAGCTGAAGACGATTTTTCAAAATGGAAACAGGAATATCAGAGCTCTTTTCAGGAATACAAAGATAAAAGAGATAAGGAGTTCAGTTCATTTTTGAAAGCACAATGGACCGAAATGGAGCTGCTAAGAGGGGTAGAGCGAGATAATACACCTAAGCCAGCGAAGGTGCCAGTAGCTAAGCCACAGCCGAAAGAACCACCTATACATCTACCAGAACCAGGCCGAGTACCAGGGCCTGCTCCGGTAGCCGATTCGATAAAATCGGAGCCTATAGTATTACAGCCTGAATTACCAAAGCCTGAGACTGTAGTATTGCAACCTGTGCAAATGCCAGAACAAGTGATAAAAACAGTGATGCCTGCAAAGCCAACAATGGTGCGTAAAGGCAGAAAATTGGTGGTTAACTATCTTGGCGGACTTCATACTTTCTATTATGATCAAAAACTGAAAGTTAATCTGCCGTCAAGGATTAGCAAAAAAGTAATTAGTGATTTTTGGTCGGCAGTAAGTCTTGCAGATTATGACGGTCTAATTGAACAGATCGATGAAACATCAAATAAACTACAGCTAAATGACTGGGCATATGCTTTGCTAGTGCATGAAATTTCAAGGCAACTCTATGCCTCAGAAAGTGACCAGTCTTTATTTACATGGTTTGTACTAGCCAAAGGCAATTACCAGTCACGTATTGCTTACAATGATCATAAAATATATTTATTAGTGCCCGCAAGGCAACCGCTTTATGCGGTACCGTATTTTACGTTTAATAAGGTTCGTTATTATGCTATCAGCTTTGATGGACATGAGCAGAGTCTGGGGCAAGTATATACCTATGATGGTAATTACCCTGGTGCCGATAAGTCGCTGAACATGCAGATCAGTAATGAGATTCTGGTTGAAGGGCCTGCTACAAAACGTGATTTGTCTTTTGATTACGATGGAAAGCGGTATGAGATAAAGATAACTTATGACCAAGAAAGAATAAGATTTATGGATACATATCCACAACTAGATCTTGAATGGTACTTCAAGGGCAAGGTAAGTATGTCGGCATCAATACAGTTGCAACAACAACTGAGTCAGTATATGCAGGGTATGGATGAGCAAAAGGCAGTAAATTTTTTATTGAGATTTGTACAGACATCGCTGCGCTACAAAACTGATGAAGGACAGTTTGGTAAAGAAAATTATCTCTTCCCTGAAGAGACATTGCATTACCCATATTCAGATTGTGAAGATCGATCAATACTATTTGCCTGGTTAGTACACAGCCTGCTGGGTATGGAGGTTGTTGGTCTGGATTACCCGGGACATGTTGCAACTGCAGTACGATTTAAAGGCAATGTTGGAGGTGATTCGGTGATGTACAATGGCAATCGATATGTTGTGACGGATCCCACCTATATTAATGCTTCAGCAGGTATGGCAATGCCTGAGTTTAAGGGTAAAAAACCTGAAATAATAAAAATCAGATAGGTTGATGTTAGGTAGTTTGTAGAAGTAAAAATCTACAGGGGCTGGTCTTTGCTTGAAAACAGGAAATGTTAAAGCTCGCTTTTAATGCTATAACGAAGATGCTGCTTATTGCAGTAGTCTGTACTGCTGACGTTAAAAATTTACTGGCGGAACAAACTGAAGCAATAAAGGAAGATAAGAAGACTAATATCTGTGAGCAGATGCAGGTAGAAGGAATAGAATGGTACGATGAGGTTCATCGGTTTATGAGTGTTGAGTTTTGCCAGCCATCAGTTTGGTTTGATTCATTTTTCTCAGATGAGCGTATCGATGAAGAAGCAAGGCCTGGTACGCATGTGCGTTGGCAAAATGATTTCGTTTTGACAAAAGGTGGTAAATGGAATTATCAGGCAAATGTTAATATGAGCTTTAAGCTGCCAAAAACCAAAAAAAAGCTTCATCTTGTTTTTGAGGGAGAGCAGGAAGAGACAGTGACTGATATTGTTCCTGATAATAAAGAAGAGGCCAAAGGCGACCTTGGATTATTGTATGAAATTACAGAATCTGAAAGAGCAAATTTTACTATAAGGGTGAAATTATCGCCGAGTATAAATTTTCGCTATCGATATCAATATCCTGTAACCGACACTTTTACCACAAGATTTACACAGGAATGGTATAGACGGGATAATGCAGATGGGCATTCGTCTCGACTAGATTTTGAAAAAAAGATATATGAAGATTTTTTGCTAAGACAGGCTAATGCAGTAACCCATTCAGAGGCATTTATAGGGGAGCAGTGGGATAATAGTCTGGTGCTATATCAAAAGTTGACTGATAAAAGTGCGCTTTCTTATGAGAGTAGTATGGCCAGAGTAACGGCACCGACAACCTATACAACCAATAAACGCCTTGGATTACGTTATCGAAAAAATTTTTATCGTAAGTGGTTGTTTTATGAGATTGCTCATGCGTATAACTGGCCGAGACTGTTGATTACCGATGAGCGGATTCGTACCTGGGAGATATTGCTTCGACTTGAAGTAAATTTTGCTAATTATTAGTAAATATATGAGTAGGTATTATAGAGATATAACAAAATCAGAAGATGCCTGATATAAATTTGCTGGCCAGCTAATAATATAAAAATAAAGGTAATTGCTTGATAAAGTAATCGTAAAAAAGCCGAATACTATTATTACTAAAGGAAGGAATACGAGTAAAATAACTTATAGCAAAATATTTTAATGCTATATGCGTGGTTGAATATTGCTTTGGTGATTATCTGGCTGTAATTGTTCTATTAAATCAATAGCTTGAATAAGAAAAAGAACAATAAAAATTCGTGGTATATACTAGAATGCAGCTACTCAAATAGCTGATGAGTGACTGGAATAATCAACCTTTAATGCATTAATGATGAAGATTAATAAAATTACTAAATATAGTATAGGGAAATTTTATGAGTACCATTAGGTTTTTTCGCCATTCAACGCAGTTGTTTCGTTACCACATACCTACTGAATTTATATTGCTGGCGATTATTGAATTTATGGCTTTGATGCTATCGATTTACCTAGCGCTGGAATTTAGGTTTTTTGAGAATGGTTGGACTGTAACATTCAGTGAGTTTTTGCCGAAAGCTATTCTCTTCGCACTGATACTACAACTAAGCTTGGTAGCATTTGGTGTTTACCAGAGGCAGGGAGGCCGATTTTTTGAAGTTCTTGTTCTGAGAATTGCAAGTGGCTTGTTGTTGGGGATGATTCCTCTTGGTGTTAGTTTTTATATTGCGCCAACATTATTTCTTGGTCGTGGTGTGCTTGCGCTTTCATTATTATTTAGTTTTATTTTTCTTGTTGCAATACGGTACTATTTTAGAAAAGTAGTTAAAGAGCGAAATTTGTGGTCAAGGATTCTGGTACTGGGTTCTGGAAGAAATGCTAATTTAATAAGACAGGCGCAGAAGGCAGGTGAACTGAATAGCTTAAATATTGTGGCTTATATATCAATGAAATCTGATATGCAAAGTGAACTGGAGAGTATTAGCGATGTGCTTAATAAACCACTAGTGCAATATGTTGAAGAAAAAGATATAGATGAAATTGTATTGGCAATGGATGATCGCAGGGCTGCGGGAATTTCTGCTAAAGACCTTCTGGATTGTAAGATGAGCGGTATTGATATCTTGGATATGGTGAGTTTTTTTGAAAGAAGAACTGGCAAGATACGACTAGATATGATGAGTCCGAGTTGGTTATATCTTTCAGATGGGTTCCGTATAAGTACATTTAGATTTATTGGCAAACGTTTTTTTGATTTAGCGATTGTCATAATATTTTTGCCCTTTGCATTACCCATAATGTTGTTGGTAGCTATAGCAATTTATATTGAAAGCATGGGTAAGGGAGGAATTCTGTATAGTCAAACTCGCATTAAACAGGACGGGAAACCCTTTCAGATATATAAGTTTCGCAGTATGGTGTCTGATGCTGAGAAAGATGGGGTTGCACGCTGGGCATCAAAAAATGACTCCCGAATTACACGTGTAGGTTCAATAATACGCAAGGGAAGGCTAGATGAGTTGCCACAGCTTTTTAATGTGTTAAAGGGCGATATGAGCTTTGTAGGTCCGCGTCCTGAGAGGCCAGAGTTTGTAGCCAAATTGGCCAAAAAAATACCGTACTATGAAGAGCGACATCGTGTAAAACCAGGATTAACAGGCTGGGCACAAATTTGTTACCCTTACGGGAGCTCGGAAAAAGATAGTCTTGAAAAGCTTCAGTATGATCTATATTATGTTAAAAATTATAGTATTTACTTGGATATGCTGATTTTGCTACAGACATTTGAAGTGGTAATTTTGGGTAAAGGTGCGCAATAGTTTATAAAGGATTTAATTGTATGTTTTAATATAGATTTTATATATGATATGGGTTAGATATAAAAATAAGGGTTATGATGATTATGTATAAATTTTGTAAAATGACGGGCCTTATAAAAGGGTTCATTGCTTTATGCATGATGCAACAATTGGTTGCTTGTAGTAGTGATGATGCCGGATCAGGTTCAACTCAGCCCCCCACAATATCCACATTCTGGTTAAAGCCAGATTACAGGGAAGATGGCACAACATTATTGACCATGGGAGAAATTGGTGGTTTTCGTATTTACTATGGCCCTAATAGTGGTGATTATCAAAAAGAGCTTAATATAATGAATGACGGATCGGGAATTATAACTGTGGATGATTTACCTGCTGGTGGTACGTATTATTTTGTTTTAACAACTTATGATACAGAGGGGAGAGAAAGCATTTATTCACCAGAGTTTTCGATGACGCTTTAATTGCGTGAAATAGTTAGCCTAAAAAATAATATACATAAAAAAACCCGCCTTGTTGGCGGGTTTTTTTATGTATTTAATAGTATTAATTATTTTCTGAACTTACGCAGTCCCAACCCTACAAGACCTAAGCCAAATAGAGCTAGTGTACCAGGTTCTGGCACACTTACCCACTCGGCATCGTGTGAGTAAGGAGCTACACTAGAAACCAAGCTTTTGTTTTGATCGGTGTTAGTCGGATCCCAGCGATCACCGACAACAGTGAATAGATCAAAGTGCAGGCCTTCAACGCCTTCGAGCAACCAGTTGATGGCGATATCGAAAAACTCAGTATAACCTGAGCCAGTTCCGGTATCTCCTGGCTGGGTATTACCAATGGTGCCAATAGGGCCATCAAACTTGAACTCATATATCTCAAAATAAGTGTCAAAGATTGAGTGCGGTGAAATACTGTTGGTGTCCTGAATAGGTGGATTCCCATAACCTGAATTTACGAGTGTGGCACCGTTAATGGTTATGTCAAAGCCGTCGATATTACCGATATCGGGCATTGTTGCCACAGTAAGATAGGCATATCGATCTGTAGCACCGGCGCTGTCCCACGCAAAGCTTCCGTTAGGATCTGTACAACCATCAACACCTGATTGACAGTTAGCATAGCTGTATAAAGTAAAGCTACTGGTACCAGAGACTACCCATGTATCAGGTGTTCCGCCACTGTAATTCCAGTTATCAGAGCCATCACCGCCTAATTGCAAGCTTGGCAACGCATTTGCAGATGCAGCATAAGCCGAAAATAATGCTGCCATCGTAATTTTTGATAATTTCATGTCAATTCTCCTTATTTACTGTAGGTAGTAAACCTAATTTTACTACCGTTTGTTATTAATACTGCAATGTTAATGCCAATAAATACGGTAACAATAATATGTTTGAAATTATAATTATAAATCAGTGAGATAAGTAAGAAATATGGATAAACCAAAAGTAAATATATGTGCAAGCTTGGGTAATTATAAAGATATTGTAAACAATGGTGACATACGTTTATTATAAGATAGTTTAGCGTGCAAAAAGTATTATTTGTAGATAAAACAATAATTTATGGTCAGATATATGTCAATGATAAGAATTTATAGAGGTCAGTCAGAGAGGGGTAAGTGGTGTGCGGATTCGATTGAAATGAGAAATTGATTAAGAGAAAAATAAAGTGCTTAATAATCAGAGTATTATAAGTAATGTAATTGTAAATTAATTAGATAACTGAAGAAATGATGTAAATAATAGTGACACAAAGTATTGGCGATGCTATACATTGAAGTTATGGAAATACGAAAGGTGTTAGCTAAAAAATCATGAACTTAGGTGCGTATGGATATATTGGAGCTGGTATTGCCTATGGTCTTTTTGCCGCGCTATTGATTTCAAGCTGGCGGTCTAGCTTGCAGGGCAAAATGCTAACAGTCGTAAGCGTAATTAGCGCCGCCTGGGCATTTGTAGCTACAGAGATTGCTAGAGGAGAGGGGAAGGAGCTGCTGTATCAGGGAGTGGAGATTATAAGATATATAGCATGGTACATATTTCTATTAAAGCTGTTTGACGCATCTGCGCACGAACATAATGGTTATCAGAAATTTTTAAAATGGGCTTTGCCGACGAGCTTGGGCTTTGCTGGTATGTTGCTTGCGGGGGAAATATTTTATATAGCCCCACTATCAATACTAAGCATAGTCGGTCACGTTATGTTGGCGCTTATCGGCCTGGCAATCATTGAGCAGTTGTATCGCAATGCTGTGGCTAGACACCTTTGGGCAATCAAATATCTGTTTGTAGGCGCCGGTGGAATTTTTGCATACGATTTTTATATGTATGCGGATGCATTATTGTTCCGAGGCGTAGACCATGAGTTATGGAGTGCGCGCGGTGTAATACATTTTGTGGCTGTTCCATTGATTGCGATATCAGCAGTACGTAGCAAAAGCTGGTCACTAAACATTTTTGTGTCTAGAGATATAGTCCTTAATAGTACAGCGATATTTGCAGGCGGTATTTACTTGTTGCTGATGTCAGGTGCTGGATATTATCTGAGAGAGTTTGGTGGAACCTGGGGGCGAGTTGCACAGGTGCTGTTTTTTGCGCTGGCGGTAGTGCTGCTTGTAACAGTTATGCTATCTAGCCAGCTGAGAGCGCGTATAAAAGTATTTTTAGCCAAGCACTTCTATAAAAATAAATATGACTATAGGGTGGAGTGGCTTAGATTGACCGAAAAACTTGATCAGAATAGACACAGTCAGGATCGTTATAAAGTAACAATAGAAGCGCTGGCTCAGATAGTTGATGGACGAGCTGGGTCTCTTTGGATCTGTGAAGAATCTGGCAATTATATAAACGTTGCTGCATGGCAAGTAAAACAAATTGAAGAAGTAGAATCAGGTAAAGGTAACTTGGTAAGTTATTTTATAGATAGAGGATTTATTATCAACATTAGTGAGCTTGATTTGCGGCCAGATGAGTATAAGGGCTTAAGATTGCCAGAATGGCTAATAAAAATAGAGCGTCCTTGGTTGATTGTCCCATTGCAAGGCAGTGATTCAGTGATTGGTTTTATTGTACTGGCAAAGCCGCTGGTGAATCGAGCAATTAACTGGGAGGACAGGGATCTCCTTAATGCAGCAGCAAAGCAGGTAGCCAGTTATCTGACAGCATTGATGACATCGGAGGCACTGACACAGGCAAAGCAATTTGAAGTTTTTAGTCGATTATCCGCTTATATGGTGCATGATTTAAAAAATATTGCATCAGAGCTAGAGATGGTGTCGCGTAATTCAAAAAAACACATGAGTAACCCAGAATTTATTGAAGATGCATTTGACACGGTTGATAATGCTGCTGTAGATATAAATAGATTATTGGACCAACTAAGAAATAAACGCACACAAGCAGAGAAGAAAAGTGTTATTGATCTTGTTGGTATGCTGCGTGATGTGATAGATAAAAAAATGGAGCATAGTCCTCAGCCACGGCTAGAAATATCAGAGGAGGTATATTGCGTCGTGGCCGAAAAAAATAGATTGAGTAATGTGTTGGCGCATCTGATAGATAATGCACAACAGGCAACTGAAGATGATGGGTCGATTGATATCAGGATATTTACAGATGAAAATATGCATGTAATTGAGATAAAAGATACTGGACATGGAATGGACGATAATTTTATTAGAGAAAGGTTGTTTAAGCCATTTGATACTACCAAAGGTAATGCAGGAATGGGTATAGGAATGCATGAAAGTAGAGAGCTTATTCGAGAATTAGGTGGTGATATACGTGTGCAAAGTAAGGTCGGAGCCGGATCTACAATATCGTTATATATCCCTGTAAGCACTGAACAGGACATAATGTGATTATGAATGTTGAATGAAGGAAGTGAGATGACAGAGAAAAAATTAAAGTCACTACTGGTTGTTGAGGATAATCCAGGTCTACAGAAACAGCTCAAATGGGCGTTTGAGGGTTATCAGGTATATATTGCAGGTGATAGACCATCGGCCATAGATTTGCTTAAGCAACATAAGATGGGTGTTGTGACATTAGATTTGGGCTTGCCACCTGACCAAGCAAATGCAAGTGAAGGTCTAGCTGTACTAGATGATATATTGCAGATTGCTCCGCAAACAAAAGTAATCGTCGTTACAGGTAATGATGATCGAGAAAATGCGTTAAAGGCTATCTCGCTCGGTGCATATGATTTTTATCAGAAACCAGTTGAGCCAGAGTTACTGGGTCTTATAGTTGATCGTGCATACAATTTATATGATCTTGAAGCGGAGAATAGAGCACTCGCAGAGCAGCGTATCAATTCACCACTAGATGGAATTATTGGCGCTAGTCAGAAAATGATGACAGTATGCCGAATGATTGAAAAAGTTGGCCCTTCGGAAGCGACAACATTAGTATTAGGTGAAAGTGGTACAGGAAAAGAGCTTATAGCGCAGGCATTGCATCGATTAAGCTCACGGAGTGATGAACCGTTTGTTGCGTTAAATTGCGCTGCGATTCCAGATAGCTTGCTAGAGAGTGAGTTATTCGGATATGAAAAGGGCGCATTCACAGGCGCAGTTAAACAGACACTTGGAAAAATAGAAACAGCAAAAGGCGGTACAATATTTCTTGATGAAATAGGTGATATGCCAATGGCACTGCAGGCTAAGATGCTGCGATTCTTACAGGAGAGAGTAATAGAAAGAATTGGTGGACGGAGCACAATTCCTGTTGATGTCAGGATAATATGTGCAACACACCGTGATCTGCAGCAATCTATTAGTGAAGAATTATTTAGAGAGGATTTATATTTTCGTATTAGTGAAATAGTTATTGAGGCGCCACCATTGAGAGATCGGGGTGGTGATAAGATGCTGTTGGCCCAGGCCTTTTTAGAGAAGTTTAGCCAAAAAAATGGTCGAAACTTCCGTGGATTTACTGAAGATGCCAGGGCTGGAATTACTGCGTATAAATGGCCGGGAAATGTTCGAGAGCTGGAAA
>JAOUQA010000038.1 GCA_029879605.1 Gammaproteobacteria bacterium | reverse complement strand
GCGTCTCTTTTTCATGCGCCATATAGGCTTTAGCGCTTTCAACCAGATTGGGAATCAGCTCATGTCTTCTTTGCAACTGAACATTAATTTGGGAAAAAGAATTTTTAACTCTATTACGAAATGATACAAGGCCATTAAAAATAATAACTGCATACACTATGACGCCAGATAAAATGGCTATTATTACCCAGAATGCTGTTGACATACTCGCTCCCGATTCATCTAACCACATCCAGTTAATTCAAGCCTGTAGCAAAGAATCAATAGTTGCCATTAGATCCTTTTCATCAGGCGGCTTGGTAAAATACCCACTGGCACCCTGCCTCTCTGCCCATAACTTATCTGTTTCCTGATCTTTTCCTGACAACATAATGACAGGTATATGTGAAGTAGTTTCACCTTTGGTTATCTGTCGTGTTGCCTGAAAGCCGTTAAGATTTGGCATAACAACATCCATGAGAATAAGATCTGGCATTTCTGCCTTGGTAACTTCTACCGCCTGCGCACCATCTTCAGCAGTCAGTATTTCATGTCCATACTTCTGTAATACTTTACTCATCTGCGCTATTTGAGTTGCAGAATCATCAACCACAAGTATTTTTGCCATATGCTTATCCGAATTACACCCTGCGCTGTCAGGGCTTTTTTTTGATTATTTAACTATAGACTATTTTTGTTATATAAAGGCACTTAAAACTGGAATATACAGCTTATTTACTAGTCAAACGACCAGTCCTGAAGTATATCGATCCTGAATAACTGTGACTGATATTTAAAGATCACTCCATTCTGTGTGATTCTCTCAATTTTTAATTCAGGCAAAATCATATCACCTTCACCCATAGCTGAACCATTAATAATAACTGATCTCTGGTTTGGACTCGAGGAATATACATGACCAGCAAATGACATATCAGGAATAGCTTTTTGCAACATTACTGGCAACTCATCCAGATGAGGCACTCCCAGCTTCTCGGAATTATCTACCACTCTACTGTTCGACTTCATCTCAACAGTATTTCGCCTCTCAGCAGACTCAATAAACATTTCCTGGCTGAAATCCTCTTTTTCACTGGCATCAACCTCAACCCCAGGCTTGATCTTTTCAGCAATTACAGCATTTATCCTGTTATCTGCCACCTGTTTAATATCGCTATTCTCACTTAATGCATTGTTAACAGGTAACTGCTCCCATGGCCTCATCCAGCCAATCATAAATACCAGACCCATCAGTAAAAAGACTATTATAATCACATAAGGCCAACGAGATGGCTGCGCGTCTATACTCAGCGGTATATGAATTGTTTGTAAATCAGGAACATTACCCTGCTTACGCTTCTGATCCGATTTTTTTAATGCTTCCAGAATATATGACATTAACTACGGCCCCACAGTCGTGGCGAATTAACACCCGTTACATTATTAATTTGTATTAACGTGTTTTTACCTACTATTCCATCTGCCTTAATACCCTGGCTTAACTGAAACTGCCTGATCATTTCCACATGCACTGGTGTATAGACTGATATTTCTGGCAACTGAACTGACTGGTTAATCAGATTTAATTTTCTTATTAACCAGCGTACTGTCTCTCCCTGATAACCAGGCATAATAGGCAAGTCATAGCCAGGAGGCCTGTTCCAGAGCAAGACAAATTCACCTCGCCAGTAATCTTTAAACTGCCTGATCGAAATTCGCTGCTCTTGCCCGGAAAAATCTAACGACACCCACTGCTCATCCAGTTCAAGCAAAGTAGCATAATAAACTTTCCCGCCAGCATCATATAACGACACCACCGCTGGACGATTTATCATTCTTAAGTCATCCAGGTCTGTATCATTTTCACTATCCATACAGCTCAAACCCCTGGTCTGAGCGTAAAAGCAGGGCGTGCCATTATCCAGGGGCTGGTAGCTTATATCCCAGCGTGAAAATAATGCCTGAAAAGCAAGTGAATGAGATCTTAGACGAATTTCTTCTTCCGGCCAGATAATCAGTTTTTCATCTGAAAGCAACTCATCTGCCCCATACAAACCTTCAACCTCCAGTGATTGAAGTTTTGCAATTGCCGCTTCCTTTTCGTCTACAGCAACCTGGTAGCTAAAAAACAGAACAACTACCAGCAATATACATAAAACCATCGATATAGAATACAACCACCCGTTGCCAGACCATTTTGTATTTTTACTACTTGAGCTTTTGTGTTCGCCAAGAACTTCCCTTGCTGCTTTTTCCAGGGTGCGGTTATCTATAAAATGCTTATTCTGCACATATGCTCCAAGCAAGGCACGATCACATAACACGTTCACTAAACGTGGAATCCCCTCACTTAACTTATACAACCTGTTTAATACTTTTTTAGAAAACAGACCCCGGTGACAACCCGCCACTCCCAGCCTGTGAGACACATAAGTCATCACTTCTGACTTATCCAGGGGTGAAAGATGATAACGAGCAGTTATTCTCTGCGCCAGTTGCGACAATTCAGGACGGGCAAGAATTTCGAGTAACTCAGGTTGTCCCAGCAGTATAATCTGCAGCAACTTATGCTCATTCGTTTCCAGGTTCGTTAACAGCCGCAGCTGTTCCAATACCTCAGTTTCAAGATTCTGAGCTTCATCAATGAGCACAACGGTACGTTTACCCTGCGCATAATTTTGCAACAGGAAATCATTAATCTGATCCACTCGATGTTTAATGCTGGGAGATTGTTTCGAATAACTGATGCCGAGTTCGTCACAGATAGTATCCAGCAACTCCTGGGCACTGACTTTTGGATTAAGTACAAGAGCCAGGTTCGTGTCTTCAGGTATCTGCTCTAGCAGACAACGACTAACTGTTGTTTTGCCAGTACCTACATCACCTGATAAAAGAATAAAAGCACCTTCCGAGTTCAATCCGTAAACCAGATGTGCAAGTGCCTCGCGGTGTCGCTCACTCATATACAAAAAGCGAGGATCGGGTGCGATCGAAAATGGAGAAACGCTTAGTCCAAAATGTTCTTCATACATTTTGACATTATAAACGCTTCCCCAAGTCGGTGTACAAGTGAATCCTGACCATTCAGGCTATCATCACCGTCCTATTGTTGCTGTTTCCAACCCATTATCTTCATCAACCAGGGATGCAGATTCCGAACCACTAAACAACCATGATGACTGTAAATCATCCATTTCCTGTGGACTAAGCTCTTTTTTTGCAGTTGTTGCTTCCGACTTAGCCTGTTTTACTGAGACTTCTGCCACGGTCTGCTCATCTGTATCACTGTCCATTATTAAAGCAGTCACCACTCCAGCCACTACAGGCACCAGAACCAGTACAGCGCCCACAATGAGTTTAGTCCCCATTGATAATTGTCGTGTATTCATTCAAATTCCTCAGCCACGCATCGAACAACCATTATCTGGACATTAGACTCTTTAACAGTTTCACAAGCTGAAACTGAACAAAATCTACTTATACGACTATTCTGGAATATCTGATTATTTTTTAAACCCTCAATATAAAAGGGATTTCGGTCAATCAGCCTGCTTGGATTTTTGCCAGTAGGCCTCTAACTCGGCCAGATCACAATCACTAACGGATTTATTCTGTTGCCGAAGTTCTAACTCCAAATAACTGAATCTATTTATAAATTTATTATTTCCATGCCTCAAAGCTTCCTCTGCATCAATACCAAGGTGGCGAGCCAGGTTGACACAACTAAATAAAATATCACCCATTTCTTCAAAAATATTGGCTTCATCACAAGATTCCACCCCCTGTCTTAACTCATCCATTTCTTCAGCCAGCTTATCCCATACCTGCTCCACCTCTTGCCAGTCAAAACCCACTCGTGCGGCTCTCTTTTGTAGCTTCTGAGCTCTTTTCAATGCGGGTAAAGCCATGGCAACCCCATCCAGAATCGATGCCTGGTTTGCCTCTGCCTTATCATCACGTTCTGCTGCTTTCGATTTTTCCCAGGCTTCATTTAGACTGTGTTCATCCTGATATTTTTCATTTGCAAAAACATGGGGATGTCGCCTGATCAATTTATTATTAATCGCATCCACAATATCATCAAATTCAAACAGGCCCTGCTCACTGGCCATCTGCGCATAAAATATGACCTGAAACAATAAATCACCCAGCTCATCTTTCAGCTCATTCATTTCCCCCCTTTCAATAGAATCAGCAACCTCGTACGCTTCCTCCAGGGTATAGGGAACTATGGTTTCAAATGTCTGCTTAATATCCCAGGGACAACCCGACCCCGGATCCCTTAAAGCAGCCATAATCTCCAGCAATTTGCTAATATTTTTCATAATTGTAACCCTGCACCATTATTCAAATTACTGAATTCATTAGTGCCACAAACAATAAAGGGCGGTAATACCGCCCTTTATAATATTGCCAGAATTAGCACCCTGATCAAAATTCAAATTTAACACCAATATGGGCTTGATCATCAATTTCAAATTCAGGGACAATATTGAGTAACTCAACGCCTATTTTTCGATAGCCAATATAAGCTCGAGCACTGGGTGTTACCTCAAGCTCAACAGCAAAACGATACTCCCAATACCGATCTGCCCCACTGAAACTCACTACTTCCGGCGCAATAAAACCTTCTGCCAGAATAGCCACTGGAGTTGAAGAAGGGAAAAGATAACGTATCTGCCCCCCCACAGCCAGGGCACCAACATCTTCATTAACAGGTGGACGGTCAATTGAAATCATTGCCAGTTTTACACCTACACCAAATTGCAAGGAGCGATTATTGCCCGCACTATGGCCGGTAATCATGGCCTGACCACTGATAATAAAATCATCTCCCTCGTTAAATAAATAACCAAGCCCAATATCCGCCCCACCATAACCAAAGGTTGATGATTCAGTCAGATACATAATTTCCGCAGTTTCATTTGCCAGACGCAGATCTAAACCACTAGCACCTGCCTGTGCCGAAAGAATTACCATACTCAGAATTGCAGTAAATTTTCTTAACATTTTCTTTCCTGATGATTAAATAGTTGCAACATCTTACACAAGCTGGACAAAAAAAACAGGCCGGTTAACCGGCCTGTTTGATGTATTACACAGTTTGATAATAAATATTCTGTGGGTGATTTGCCTGAGCAAAAAAGAACCACCGCTCAGCTAACAGACCAAGGTATTGAATCATAAAAGCAAACAGCAAAACTTTGCCATTACTATGCTCCATACCCGCAAACAGGAGAATAATCGGCAAGGGGAATACCAGCAACATAAACACCCATTTAATGGACTTTAAGAAAACAGCCGTTTTACCATGAAAATACTCACGAGTATTATAGGAGCCACCCATTGCACCCTGTGCTTTCTGCGCAATATTATTATGCCGTACACCAATTGCTGTCTGAATTGATGACTTATACTTGATCCTGGCATTACGAATCAACGATGCAACGCGCGAAATAAATGCCATCACAGTAATAATAATGGCCCAGGCCCCAAAAAAATCCACCAGGTCTGGTGCAGTATAAATTGAAAAGGCAGTAGCCAGGGTAAAGCCTGATGCCGCTCCCAGCAAAATATAATTAACAATTGTTAGCGGACTTGACCATTCCTGTAAAAATTTAATCGCTGCATAAATCATCGCAGTACATAAAAACAGGATAAACACAGCGGCTGACCCTAAAGCGCCAACCAGTAAACTTAAATTAAACTCAACACCTGTACTGGTAACAAAAATCACCACATCCCAACTCATGTAGTGCATAACACCATAGACAAATACAAAAAACATAACCATTGGCAGAGCAATAACTTCGCGGGACAGCCAGGACGTACGCCATTTAGTTGCTGCTCGCCAGGCGCGCTCAGGGTGACCCAGATGAAATATCGAACTCACCAGGCCGGCCATTAAAAACAACAGCGCTATCAGGCTCCCCAGGGCAAAAAAATCTGTGCCATTCTGTGCCGGTAAGAATTTTGCCGCCGCATACGACTGACCGGTAAACAGTGCCAGGAACAAGCCCTGACCCACACCGATCAATGTGGTTAAAAAAATGACTGAAAACGCAGGATGCATTATTTATCTCCTGGGATATTAAATAATTTACAACAGGATTTGAACGAGAGACTTTGTTCTCTGGCAAGGCGTACGATATTTGAAAAAGCGAAGCTTACACTGAATAAGTGAGCATTTTTCAAATATCGTACAACACCGCCAGAGAACGAAAGATCCATTCAAATTACCAGCTTGTTGAATCGTCGAGTGTCGGTTCATCAACCGGCGCAGAAGGCTGACGCTCTTCTTTCTTGAGCGGATTATCCGCACGCACCAGTTCATCTTCATGAATATGCAAGCGAGTCTTACGCCTTGGCAGATAGTGATTCGAAGGTTTAGTGCCCCACTCAGGCATTAACTGGTAACCGCCTTCTTCACGAATTGCCACGGAAACCTCGGACTCAGGATCTTCCACATCACCAAATAATCTTGCACTGGTCGGACACGACAGCACACAAGCCGGTTTGCGTTCTGACTCAGGCAATGACTGATCATAAATACGATCAACACACAGGGTACATTTTTTCATTACCTTCTGATGCTCATCAAATTCACGGGCACCATAAGGACAGGCCCAGGAACAGTATTTACAACCGATACACTTGTCATAATCAACCAGCACGATGCCATCTTCTTCGCGCTTGTAACTGGCACCGGTAGGACACACAGGCACGCAGGGCGCATCTTCACAATGCAAACAGCTCTTTGGAAAGTGAATGGTTTCTGTATTGGGGAAACAACCGACTTCATAAGTCTGCACACGATTAAAAAAAGTGCCGGTTGGATCTTTGCCATAGGGATTATCATCAGACATAAATCCGGCAGGGCCCGAAGTATTCCATTCTTTACAACTGGTGACACAGGCACTGCAGCCAACGCAGACATTTAAATCAATAACGAGAGCTAACTGGGACATTATTTAGCCTCCTTATCAAACATACCGGCAAAGAACCCCTGCCATGATCGGCGCTTACCTGTACCGGGAACTGCCGGCATGGTATCAAACTGTGGCCAGGTTTCTTTGGGCTCATCATCGTTTGCCCTGTAAACCCGAACACGGACGTCATACCAGCCTGCCTGGCCAGTAATCGGGTCCGAGTTGGAAATATGCTCACCACTTTCATGGGCCGGTAATTCTTCAGCAATCAGGTGATTAAGCAGGAAGCCTTTGCGTGCCTCGTTGGCATCACCATCCAGGTTCCAGGCACCAGATGCCTTACCCACTGCATTCCAGGTCCAGATCGTGCCCGGCTCAACCGCTTCAGAGAAGCGAGCCATACAACGCACTTTGCCATGCATGGATTCTACCCAGATCCAGTCGCCATCACCGAAACCGTGTTTCGCACCCAGCGAAGGATGTACATGCATATAGTTATGGGCATGGATCTGGCGCAACCAGGCATTCTGTGAATCCCAGGAGTGATACATAGCCATCGGGCGCTGGGTTAAGGCATTCAGCGGGTACTTATGTTTATCCGTTAACTGTGACTCCAGCGGCTCTGAATAAAATGGCAATGGATTAAAATGCTCTTCAATACGCTTACGTAAATGCTGTGGTGGCTGCTTGCCCGGGTATTTGCCCTGGGCTGCCAGGCGGAATTTCTGTAACACTTCCGAATAAATATGAATATTGATCGGCTCGGCATAACGGGTCAGGCGGTGATCCTGTGCCCAGCGCAGGTAACCCATATTCCAGTTACGCATGTACTGGTAAGACTTGGGCAGATGATACTGATAAACACAGTTGTTCTTCTCATACATCTTCCACTGGTTCGGGTTCGGCTCACCTTTCATGAACTTCTCACCCCCCTTACCACGCCAGCCGGCGAGAAAACCGATACCGGAACCCGGTTCAGTTTCATAATTAACAATAAAATCGGGGTAATCGCGGAATTTACGTTCGCCACCTTCCTTAACAAAAGCAGGCAGCTTTAAACGCGAACCCATTTCAATTAATACTTCCTGGAAGGGTTTACATTCACCTTTCGGCGGCAATACTGGAATACGCACTGAATCCACCGGGCCGTCATATTCTGAAATAGGCCGATCCAGCATGGACATCACATCATGACGCTCCAGGTAGGTGGTATCCGGCAGGATCAGATCACCATAGGCCGTCATTTCTGACTGGAATGCATCGGCAACAATAATGAATGGAATCTTGTACTCACCATTCTCATCCTTGTCATTCAACATCTTGCGGACTTCGGTGGTATTCATTGAAGAATTCCATGCCATGTTGGCCATGAAAATCATCAGCGTATCGATGCTATAAGGGTCGCCACGCCAGGCATTAGTAATTACATTGTGCATCAGGCCATGAGCAGATAAAGGGAACTCCCAGGAGAATGCCTTATCGATACGCACCGGTTGCTGGTTTTCATCGACAAACAAATCATCAGGGTCTGCCGGCCAGCCTAACGGCATACCACCTAGTGGTGTATTGGGCTTAACACCTTCCGGGCCTTTGGGAGTTTTGGCACAAGGGGGGATTGGACGTGGAAATGGTGCCTTATGCCGGAAACCACCGGGACGGTCAATAGTGCCCAGAATGGACATTAAAATCGCCAGCGCACGTATAGTCTGGAACCCATTGGAATGCGCAGCGGTACCTCGCATGGAATGGAAAGCCACAGGATTACCGGTAATGGTATCGTGTTCCTTACCCCAGGCATCGGTCCAGGAAATGGGTAATTCAATTTTTTCATCACGGGCGGTAATACCCATTTCGTGTGCCAGGCGACGAATAGTGTCAGCCGGGATACCTGTTACATCTGCAGCCCATTCAGGGGTATAACCTTCCACCTGTTCTTTTAATAACTGGAATGCGGGTTTTACCGGGGTACCATCTTCCAGCTTGAACTCACCCAGCAAAAATGGGTCAGCTTCTTCAGTGTGGGTCTTAACAGCTTTATCGGTATGACGATCCCACCAGAGCTCATTCATGGGGTCAAAACAGCCCGGCTCCTTGTCGCTCTCGGTACGAATAAATAGTCCATGCTCATCAGACGCTTCATCAGTATTGATAAGCTGCGCTGAATTTGAATATTGAACCAGAAAATCACGGTCATATAGACCCTGGGCTATTAACTCTCGAATCAGGGATAAAATTAGCGCACCATCAGTACCCGGCTTGATAGGAATCCACTCATCCGCAATGGCTGAATAACCGGTACGCACCGGGTTAATGGAAATAAAACGGCCACCGTTACGCTTGAACTTGGACAATGCCATTTTCATGGGATTGGAATGGTGGTCTTCTGCGGTACCAATCATGACAAATAATTTCGAGCGATCCAGGTCAGGACCACCAAATTCCCAGAAAGAACCACCGATGGTATAAATCATACCCGTGGCCATGTTCACAGAACAGAAACCACCATGAGCCGCATAATTAGGCGTACCAAACTGCTTGGCAAACAGGCCGGTTAAGGCCTGCATCTGATCACGGCCGGTAAACAGGGCAAACTTTTTAGGATCCGTTTCACGCAGATGGGACAGGCGCTCTTCCATAATGCCGAAGGCTTTATCCCAGGATATTTCTTCAAACTGGGCATCACCACGATCTGCGCCCTGTTTACGTAATAAAGGTTTCGTTAATCGTGCTGGTGAATATTGCTTCATAATACCTGAAGCACCCTTAGCACAGATTACCCCCTGGTTTAGAGGATGATCAGGATTGCCCTGAATATAACGCACTTCACCATCACGCAATGTAACTCGAATTCCACAACGACAGGCACACATGTAACATGTGGTATTTTTCACTTCAATACGATGACTATTGTCCAGCTGTTCTGATTCAGGGGAATAATTCATAACATAAGATCCTGCCCTTTAAGAAGGGATGAGATTATAGGCACGCTGACAGCCAGTGGCTAATCATGCTTATTAAGAGTTTCATAAAATTCTTAAATACTACTTTATTGAGAAACATCAACACCCGGGGAGCAATTTCAGGTATATATTACTTGGTTAAGCCACGGGCATTAAGCAATAACCCTTTTATAATTAATGACTTAAAACGCTCAAACAGGTTTACACTTCTATCAGCATAAAGCTATTATATAGTTTCATCAGCCGCTAAATGATTAGTTTTATTAATAGAATACACTCATACAATGCTTAAAATATAACCATGACACAGTTACTGGATCAATTTGGACGCAGCATCGACTATGTAAGATTGTCAGTGACTGACCGTTGTGATCTACGCTGCAGCTATTGCATGCCGAAGCATTTCCGTGATTTTCATGAACCCGAAGAATGGCTAACATTTGACGAAATTGAACGGGTTATTTCAACCTTTACTCGCCTCGGTACCCGTCGTGTCAGAATCACTGGCGGCGAACCCCTGGTTCGAAAAGATATTCCTCAGCTGGCACGCCGCTTAGCTAGCCTGCCC
>JAOUQA010000037.1 GCA_029879605.1 Gammaproteobacteria bacterium | reverse complement strand
CCAGCCGTCCCTGCTCCATTGATGTTGATGCCAGGCTTGGGAAACCTATCAAATCTCCGGCTGCATAAATATTTTCAACTTCGGTCTGATAATATTCATTGACCTTAATACGATGTTGTTCATCTGACTCCAGGCCGGCATTTTCAAGCTTCAATGATGACGTGCAACCAATACGTCCAGCAGCAAATAATACCAGGTCACTGCTAAATTTTTTACCACTCTTTAAATTAATCACTGCCTGGTTATCTTTTTTAATAATCTCATCAATAGATTCACCCAGCCGAATAATCACACCACGCTCTCTAAGCATATGCACTAGTTCATCGGTAATTTCTCTATCCATAAAGCGCATCATGGAATTACGGCTATCAACGATGGTCACTTTTATATCCATTGCGCTAAAAATAGATGCGTATTCAATACCAATAACACCGGCGCCAACTACCGTCATGGTCCTGGGCAATTTTTTTATACTTAAAATTTCATCACTATCAACAATCACTTCACCATCAAAAGACACACTGTCAGGACGACGCGGTCGTGTTCCCGTGGCAAGCATTACTTTATCGGTTTTATATTTCACAATTTTGCCATCACGGCTTTCAACCCGGATGCAATGCTGATCAGCAAAAGATGCAATACCCTGTATCACTTTGACTCCATTACGCTGTAACTGGTGTGACATGACATCCACTTCCTGGTTAATGGTAATGGCAACCCGCTGCATTAAATCATCCATGGTCATTTCCTGTTTCAGGCGATAACCTTTGCCATACAGGCCTCGCTGATCATAACCAGATAAATACAACACTGCTTCACGTAAGGTTTTACTGGGAATGGTACCTGTGTGTACAGCAACACCGCCGATTTCACGGCCGCGCTCAATAATGGCAACTCGTTTATTGATTTTTGCAGCTTGAATCGCTGCTTTTTGACCGGCTGGACCACTGCCGATAACAATCAGGTCATAGGGTTTTGACATTTCATTGCCTGTTTATTTTTCTTAATTAAAGTTTAGGCAATAAAATTTATTTTGTTCTCTTAACAGCTTATTAAGATCGACTCCAGGTTCCCGATTTACCGCCTGATTTTTTTAATAAACCCACACCTTCTATATGCATACCTCGATCAACGGCTTTACACATATCATAAATAGTTAACAAACTTACCTGCACTGCGTTTAAAGCTTCCATTTCGACACCGGTAACACCTTTGCATTCAACAGTGACACAACAATAAACACCCGGCAATTGATCCTGCGGTGTCAGTTCGATATCGACATGCGTCAATGCTATTGGATGACACAAGGGGATCAGGTCAGAAGTTTTCTTCGCTGCCATAATGCCTGCCACCCGGGCAATACCCAGCACATCCCCTTTTTTATGATTGCCCTGTTTAATCAAATCCAGTGTCTCAGGTTGCATTACAATATGACCTTCGGCAATAGCCATACGACAGGTCACATCTTTTTGACCAACATCAACCATATGGGCTTCACCCGAGGCGTTAAAATGGGTTAACTTATCACTCATAGTTTTTGACCTTATCTTTTTAACTAGCCTATCAAAAGGCAACAGGAATATCGAATGACAATTTCAGTCAGATTTTTTGCCAGTTTACGGGAACTGGTGGGCAGTAGTGAAGCCAGCCTCGAACCGACTGATCCGTTAACTGTACAGCAGGTCTGGTCTAATACCTGCACTATTGCCATGCCTGACAATACCCTGTGTGCCATTAATATGGAATATGTTGATCTGTCCCAGGCCGTCAAGGATGGTGATGAAGTGGCTTTTTTCCCACCGGTTACCGGTGGCTGAGATGACAATTGACATCAGATCAGAGGCTTTTAATCCCTGGACAGAAATACAGTCTTACCAGTCAGCACAGCTTCCAGCCGGCAAATACGGAGCAACCGCCAGTTTTATAGGCACTATGCGAGACTTTAACGAGGGTGACGGAGTACAGGCTATGACCCTGGAACATTACCCGGGCATGACAGAAAATTATTTAACCAAAATTTGTAATGAAGCCATGCAGCGCTGGGACATTATTGATTGCCTGATTATTCACCGGGTTGGCAAAGTCGAACCCAACGATCCTATTGTTCTGACTGTGGTGTGGTCTGCTCATCGTGGCGCAGCATTTGATGCCTGTCGCTATTTAATGGAAGAACTAAAATCCCGCGCCCCATTCTGGAAAAAAGAAAGCCTGGCGAGCGGGGAGAGATGGGTAGAAAAAAACTCGCCAGGCTAATAGCAACTCACGTCATTACTTTAATAAGATAAACAGTGCCGCTGAGCCGCGCTGAATATTCAACAACAACTGGCTACTTCCCTTCGCATGGCGACGAAAATCTTCCAGGCTTCTCACTGTTTTTTGATTCACCGACAGGATCTCATCACCTTTCTGTAACCGGGCATACCAGGCGGGACTACCCTGCTGCACTTCCAGTATCACCACACGCATAACGGTACTATCTTCCTTGTCCTGAACCTGGCCAATAACGGCTCCGGCCAGACGGGGAGAAATTTTCTCTCCGGCAATCGCCTGCTGCTTCGATTCTTCAATGGTCGCCTTCAGGCTGATTTCCTTATTATCCCTGATTAGCCTGATCGATAAGGTCTGGCCAATACGTACCAGCCCAACGGCATTACGCATATCCATTGAATTGTCTATTTTGCGGCCATTCACTTCGATCACCACATCACCGGACTTCATACCTGCCGCCTGAGCCGGTGAATCAGGCACTACCCTGGAAATCACCGCCCCTTTACGGGCCTTGATACCAAAGGCCTGCGCCAGGTCAGGAGTCAGATCCTGGGTCACAACACCCAGTACACCGCGACTCACCTCACCATGCTCAACCAGCTGATCGACAATCTGCATCACCATATTGACAGGAATCGCAAAGCCAATGCCAACATTGCCACCGCCACCCGGTGCCAGGATAGCGGTATTCATACCCACCAGCTCACCCTTCAGGTTCACCAGTGCACCGCCGGAATTACCAGGATTAATCGAGGCATCGGTCTGGATAAAATCTTCGTAACCCTCAATGCCCAGGCCACTACGGCTCAAGGCACTGACAATACCGGAAGTCACTGTCTGCCCCAGGCCAAAGGGATTACCAATCGCCACAACAAAATCACCCACCTTCAACTGGTCAGAATTAGCCAGCTTAAGGTCGGTCAGTTTTTCAGCTTTCACCTGCAATACAGCCACATCGGCCTCCGGGTCTGAACCCAGTAGTTTTGCAGTTAAAGCCCGGCCATCCCGCAAAGTGACGGTAATTTCGTCTGCCCGCCCAATGACATGATGATTAGTAATCACGTAGCCCTTGCTGGCATCAATAACCACCCCTGACCCCAGGCTCTGGGGACGGGCCTGCCGAGGCTGGTCGGGTATATTAAAAAAACGTCGAAAAAATGGATCGTTCAATAACGGGTTCTGCGCAATACTGGCATGACTCCGAGTGGAGATATTCACCACGGCGGGCACAACCTGTTCCACCATGGGCGCCAGACTGGGTAGCTGCTGGCCATCAACCTGGGCTGGTAAAGCAGAATAAACCGCTGACTGGATTGTCATCAGGACTAATAAAAAGACATATTTCATTGACTAAACCCTTGTTCTTTTAATCAGAAAATAATCTGTTCTCTAGACCCTGACATGGTGGTCAAGTTCACCAAATCAAGTCTCAGGACTTGCAGCCGCTGCAACAGCCTGATAACTTGTCACCCTCAAAACGATTAAATTACAAAGGGCATATTATGTTTAAACACATTCCTGCAGCACTTGGATGTCTGGGGCTTTTGCTCAGCACCACTGCACAGGCTGACGATTCATTAAAAACAGACAAAGATAAAGTCAGTTACAGTATCGGCATCAACTGGGGTGCACAACTTTCACAGGCCAAGGGCAAAATTGACATTGAAAAAGTCAGCCAGGGCATGAAAGACGGCTTCAATGGCAAACAACCCAAGCTCACTATGGAAGAAATGAAGCAGGTTATCACTAACTTCCAGCAGGCCATGCAAAAAGAACAGCAAGACCAGATGGAAAAGATGGGCGAAACCAATAAAAAAGCCGGTGAAGCATTTCTTGCTGAAAACAAGAAAAAAGAAGGTGTAAAAACTTTGCCCAGCGGTCTGCAATATATCGTTCTTAAAGCTGGCACAGGCAAATCACCCAAAGTCACTGACACAGTGGTAACCCACTACCAGGGCAACCTGATTGATGGCAAAGTGTTTGATAGCTCATACAAACGCGGCCAGCCAGCTACTTTCCCGGTCAATGGTGTTATCAAAGGCTGGACAGAAGCATTACAGAAAATGAAAGTCGGCGGCAAATGGAAACTATTCATTCCATCTGAACTGGCTTATGGCAAAAATGCGCCACCTGCTATCGGTCCTAACTCGGTATTGATTTTTGAAATCGAGTTACTGGAAATCAAGAAATCCTGATTTCAGCTAACGACCAATAAAAAAAGGGAGCGACAGGCTCCCTTTTTTATTGATGTTCATGTTATAAAATTTTATTCAATATTCTGAATCTGCTCTCGCATCTGTTCGATGAGGACTTTTAAATCCACCGATGCCTGGGTGCTCTGCATGTCTACGGATTTGGAGCCCAGTGTATTGGCTTCACGATTGAGTTCCTGCATGATGAAATCCAGTCGACGACCAATGGCTTCATCACGATTAAAAACATCGCTTAGTTCTTTGAAGTGGCTGTTGAGGCGATCGAGTTCTTCATCAACATCCATTTTCTGCGCCAGGTAGGCCAGCTCCTGTTCAAAGCGATCCGTATCCGGGCTGGCGTTGAGTTCTTCCAGTCGCGCCAGCATTTTTTCGCGATAGGCTTTTAATATTTCAGGACGTCGTGCCTGCTCCTTGCGCACAATCTCTTCCATGGCTTCTTTTCTCTGTAGCACCATGTCTTTCAGTCGCTCACCTTCACGCTGCCGGTTTTCCACCAGCTCATTGAGTGCTGCATCCAGCAAGCTCAGTGCCGCCTGGTTAACCGGCGCCAGGTCCTGTTCCTGCATTTCAACGACACCGGGCCAGCGTAAAACATCCATGAGGTTCATTTGACTGGGCTGGTGTAACTGTTTATTGACGATCTGGCAGGCTGTAACCAGTGCCCTGGCCAGCGGTTCATTAACGCTGATTTCTGCGCTGTGATTAACCCCGGATTTAAAACGCAGGGTACATTCCACTTTGCCGCGCTTTAATACAGTGGCTACTTTTTCCCTGGCAGCGATTTCTATAGCTCTCAGGTCTTCGGGTATACGGGTACTAATATCCAGGTAGCGATGATTGACTGAGCGCAGTTCCCAGACCAGTGAGCCAAAGTCCTGTGTGTCTGATGTGCGCGCAAAGGCGGTCATACTTTTTGTCATGTAATCGTCTCCCGATAATAGTGCGGTTATCATATCATGCTTATCCAATAGACTTTCTACACTCGCCCTGTTTAGCGGGTATAATTGCCAGCTCATTTGTGACGAGGATTTATTATGAGACCCAGTGGTCGTTCAGCTGACGAAATGCGCAGCGTTAAACTTACCCGTAATTACACCATGCATGCGGAAGGCTCGGTATTGATAGAATTTGGCAACACCCGGGTATTGTGTACTGCAACCGTGGAAAACAAAGTTCCCGGCTGGATGCGAGGCAAGGGCCAGGGCTGGGTCACAGCAGAATATGGCATGCTGCCACGTTCTACCGGTTCACGCACCGGTCGCGAAGCCTCACGGGGCAAACAGGGTGGACGAACACTTGAAATCCAGCGACTGATTGGTCGTTCATTACGTGCAGCCATTAACATGGAAGCACTGGGTGAACATACCATTACCCTGGATTGTGATGTCATCCAGGCCGATGGCGGCACCCGCACTGCATCGATCACCGGTGCCTATGTGGCCCTGGCAGATGCCATTAATCATATGCTTAAAAAAGGCATGATTAAAACCAATCCCTTATTTGGTAAGGTGGCATCCATTTCAGTAGGTATTTACAAAGGCACCCCGGTTCTGGACCTGGATTATGCAGAAGACTCCAATGCCGAAACAGATATGAATGTCGTCATGAATGATGGCGATGCCTTTATTGAAGTCCAGGGAACGGCTGAAGGCCATGCCTTTAAAATGGATGAACTCAATGCCATGCTGGAACTGGCAAAAAAAGGTATTAACGAACTATTTGAAGCACAAACCAGGGTACTGGCAGATTAATTATGAAAAAAATTGTACTGGCAAGCAGTAACGCGGGCAAAGTTCGCGAAATCAATTCACTCTTATCTGACTACGGCATCGATGTTGTTCCGCAAACGGAATTCGATATTCCTGATGCGATCGAAGATGGCCTGTCATTTGTCGAAAATGCCATTATCAAGGCACGTCATGCGGCAAAACTCAGTGGCTGCCCGGCGATTGCCGATGACTCAGGTATAGAAGTCGACGCACTGAATCACCGACCAGGTATTTATTCAGCCCGTTATTCCGGTGAAGGTGCCAACGATCAGAAAAATAATGCCAAAATGCTCGGCGAACTGGCCGGTGTTCCCGATGAACAGCGCACTGCCCGTTACCAGTGTGTCATGGTGTTTATGCGTGATGGCGATGACCCCACACCTGTCATTACCCAGGGCTCACTGGAAGGTCGCATACTGGATGCGCCCCGTGGTGAAGGTGGCTTTGGCTATGACCCGATTTTTTTATTGCCTGAAAAAAACTGCGCGGCAGCTGAAATCAGCCTGGAAGAAAAAAATAAAATCAGTCATCGTGCGATTGCCCTGAATGCAATGGTCAGCAAACTTAAAGAGCTGAAACTTATCGGCTAATTATGGCTGTTCTGACCTGCGGTGATATTCAACTTGATGACTTGCAGGCCCTGCTTGCCAGGTATGATTTAAGCATTCAGCTCATAGAGGATGATCAGCCAATACCTGGCAGCTGGTTTGGCGACAGTGAAGCAGGCATTATTAAAAACTGTCTTTATGTTCGCATGGATACACCCGTTCATTCAGCACTGCACGAAAGCTGCCATTATATTTGCATGGACGACCAGCGCAGACAGACACTGAATACCAATGCAGCCGGTGATTATGATGAAGAAAATGCCGTCTGTTATTTACAGATTTTACTCGCCGACTTTATCCCGGGTTTTAACCGCCAACGTATGCTCAGTGACATGGATGAATGGGGTTATACCTTTCGGCTGGGTTCCAGCCGTAACTGGTTTGAGCAGGATGCCGAAGATGCACAGGCCTGGTTACTGAAATATCAACTCATTACCGATACCAATGCCCCACTCTGGACATTACGCCAGTGAACACCCATCTTCCCGATAAACCGGGCACCTATGTACTGTGTTTATCTCTCGCTCAATCAACACAAATTCAAATTGGCAAACTTGGTCTATTCAGTTTTAGCAGGGGATTTTACTTTTACGTTGGTAGCGCCTTTGGACCGGGAGGCATCAGGGCTCGTTGTGGTCATCATATTAAACACTCCAGCAAGCCACGCTGGCATATCGATTATTTACGACAGCACTGTGATTTATCCCGTATCCTTTGTAGCACTGATAATCAACATCTTGAACATCAGTGGGCTGACATCATCAGCTCAGTCAATGAAATATCAGCGCCAGTTAATCGATTTGGTTCCAGCGACTGCTCATGTCAGAGTCATTTATTTTTTTGCACTGATAACAAAATCGATGTAGTGTTAAACACACTCAAAACACAATCTACCATGGCGGACATTAAATTAACTGACTGAGCTTAACCTGGTTAATAACGATTCATTCAAATGATTAAAGACGACTTAAATAATCTGCACGTTCAGTCAGAAAACATCCTGATCAGCCCTGAACAACTTAAAAATGCATTACCTGTTTCCGAGCAGGCATTGTCGCTTATTGAACAGTCACGTAAATCTGTTTCGGATATTATCCATCACAAAGATCATCGCCTGCTGGTTATCTGTGGCCCCTGTTCGATTCATGATATTAACGCCGCCAAAGATTACGCGCAGCGTTTGAAACAATTACATGATGAACTGGCCGACAGTTTATACATTGTCATGCGGGTTTATTTTGAAAAACCACGCACCACAACTGGCTGGAAAGGCTTAATCAATGACCCTAATCTTAACGGTACATTTGATATTGATACCGGCCTGCGAACTGCACGACAGTTATTAATTAACCTGGCGGAAATGGGTTTACCGGTTGCCACTGAAGCACTGGATCCCATCAGCCCTCAATACATGGCAGATTTAATCAGCTGGTCAGCCATCGGCGCACGTACCACGGAATCACAGACCCATCGTGAAATGGCCAGTGGCCTGTCCATGCCGGTGGGTTTTAAAAATGGCACTGACGGTAGTCTAGCTACGGCTATCAATGCCCTGCATGCTGCTGCCAGCTCCCATAGTTTTATGGGTATTAATCAACAGGGACAGGTCGCGGTTATTAAAACTGAAGGCAACCCGGATGGTCATGTCATTCTACGAGGTGGCCGCGAACCTAATTATTCCGCTGAACATATCACCCAATGCGAACAACAGTTATCAGCTGCCGGTCTTATCCAGTCGATTATGATTGACTGCAGCCATGGCAATTCAAACAAGGATTATTCACGACAGGCGCAGGTTACAAACGATCTCAAGCAACAAATTTTAAATGGCAACCAGTCGATTATTGGTTTAATGCTGGAAAGCCACATTAACGAAGGCAGCCAGTCTTCTGAGCTGGCAGTAAAAGATATGCAGTATGGCGTGTCGATTACCGATGCCTGTATTAACTGGGAAACTACCGAGAATCTTTTACGTGAGCTGGCTGACCAGCTGGAAGCAACACTTAAATCTCGTTGTAAATAATTTTAATGTAGTTCTTTTGCATTTATTCGCGTGCATTTGCGGACTAAAACCCCATACCAATACCCAACAACCATTGATTATCCGTATTGTGCCGGCCTTTATAATAACCAATTTTTATACTCGCTCCCATTTGTGATATTACAGCCTCAATACCTGCCAGCTCCTGTTTTTCAAAATCAGCATAACTTATTCCAATTCGATCAATCCCGTGGCCAATATGATAACCTGCACCCAGGGTTATTTTTCTACCCTCCATCCCCAGTTCAAAATCTGCATATTTAAAGCCGCCATAATAATGTGGTCGATCTTCATCGTATTCATAATTATCATTAAGTGCCATGCCAAGTTTAAGATTAGCTTTATTCATAGTATCAACATAGATGGCCATCAACGGGTCGATATCACTACTCTTCGCTACTGACGGCAGGCACACACTGAATATAATTATTAGAATATTTAAATTTATATGCTGAACGCTCACTCATCATCACCAGAAGAAAAACATGTTTTATTTTTTGCTTTTATTCGCGTTTATTTGCGTTTATTTGCGGACTGATATTTTTGCTTTTTATAATGTTGGTCATTGCGATGCCCAACCTGCATTACAAGCTATCAGCTTTCGAGAATCGTTTTTTTCCTGGCATCAAATTCCTGTTGAGTAATAATGCCTTTCTCTTTTAGCTCGTGTAATTTTTCCAGCTCTGAAGCTGCGGCAAAGGTATTTGATGTGGCTGATGGCTCGATAAAACACCAGACCAGAGCAACAAACCAGCCCAGCCCCATCACAAGGCTGCCGAAAATATTAATTAATATGATAGGAATTTTATAGGGATGATCTTTTTTAATCGCAATAATTGTTGGCAGAAAAATTAACGGCAATATTATTAATGTCAAAATAATATGAGTGAGACTGATCACCATGCTATACCCTTATGCTTTTATTTTTCCGGCAATGCTCGAGGCTTACCATTTTTATCTATTGCCACATATACCAGTTTTGCTTCAGTCACCATGATAGTTTCTATATCTGCGCCTCGAATACGCTGAGCATAAACATCGACCTTAACAGTGATCGAAGTTTTACCTTCGTTAATAATATCTGCGTAACAGCTGATTAGATCACCAACAAAAACTGGTTTTTTAAATTCAAAAGAATCAACAGCGCGAGTAACAATAGGACCTTTAGCGCGCATTTCAGCGGGAATACTACCTGCGATATCGACCTGTGACATAATCCAGCCACCAAATATACTGCCACCCTTGTTTGCTTTAGTAGGCGTAGCAGGCACACGGATTACCGGTACTTTATTTTCCGGTAATCCTGTTTCGGTCAACATCAGTGGCCTTTGTACATGTCTTCAATTTCCCGGGCAAATTTTTCCATGACTTTAGGACGTTTTATTTTCATAGTTGGTGTTAGCAGACCATCATCCACAGTCCATGCATCCAGGGTGATTGTGCATTTTCTGATTTGCGCATAACCAGGGAAATCCTTAATCCTTACCGAGACACGTTGCAGTATGGATTTATCCAGACCCTGTTTCTGTAACGCATCAGGAGCTTCCGGATGAATACTCA
>JAOUQA010000373.1 GCA_029879605.1 Gammaproteobacteria bacterium | reverse complement strand
GACACGGAAACCACGATACTTTTCAAGCAGGTCACCCATTTTATCAATGGCTTTGTCTTTCCAGCCATCAACTAAAATATAGGTAGGGTCTTCACCTTCTTTCTGTATTTTTTTGCCTTCATATCCTAGTGGTTCCTGGAAATCAGGTTTAGCCACAAAAGGTGACAGATGATTCATCATGTCATCCTTAGGCATTGGAACCACGGGATATTCTTTTAGTTCTGGAACCTCGTAATCAGCCACTATGGAGTCCTCAATATACTCTGCTGTTTAGCGTATTGGTTAATCTGCAACTGCAGCGTTTTTGTCACTACCACGTGTGGCATCGTACTTGGCTGCCCAGGGCGCCAGGTGACGTTTTTCACGTGGGTTATCAACCTGGTTACGTGTCGGAGAAAAAAACACTCCGGGAATATGTAACAGTTTGCTAACAGGTAAAATAAAACCTAACAGTGCGACCAATGACAGATGAATGAGAAGAACACCGCTTTCTGGTAGTTCTTTGAAGTCAAAGCTGAGCATGCCCAGCATGAATGTTTTCAACTGTACTATGTCTATATGTGATACGAAACTCATCATGAGTCCGCTCACGGCTATTACGATTAACAGTAACAGCATTAAATAATCGGATGGTGCTGAAATATAACGCACGCGGGCAACAAAAATACGGCGAGCGAACAGGCCTAGTAAACCTGCCAGCATAGCCAGGCCAGCATATTTTCCTGCGCTCTGTACAATTTCAAGGCTGATTAATGGCCAGATAATAGCGAACATGCCGTCAGGGTCGATGACATAACGCAGGTGTCGTACAAATGCCAGGGCTAAACCAATATGGAACATCCAGCCAAACAGCCAGGTCCATTTATTTGAACGGAATAACGCGGCAAAGAAAATAACTTCTTTAGCCAGGCGTAGAACAACGCCTCCAGTTGTTTTAGGAGCCGGTGTTACGGGAATCTTTAAGGGTGCAGGAGTCGCATGGTACTGACGAACTTTTCGTATAAGGCCTACAATCATAACAATAGTGGCTAGTAACAACAGTACTGCAATTAATGTGGACATCGAGTCAAACTCCGCAACAATCTAAATTTCTTTATAAAAGTTGTATAAAAAATACAGAGGGGAGATTATCTCCCCTCTGAGCGTTTGAATTAAACGCAGCCAGTTGGCTTAGGCAGACCTGCATATTTACAAGCCTGTTTGCCTGGGCCGTAAGGGAACAGTTCGTACAGGTACTTGCTGTTACCTTTGTCTTTACCCAGTTTTTTACCAATAGCTTTAGTCAGAACACGTACCGCAGGAGCGATCTGGTATTCGTCATAGTATTCACGTAAGAAGTTAATTACTTCCCAGTGGCTTTCAGTTAATTCCTGATCTTCCAGGGCAGCCATAACAGTTGCACATTCTGGAACCCAGTCGTTCAGGTTAGCCAGGTAACCTTCTTCATCAGTTTCTAAACTTTTACCGTTTACTTCGATAGGCATATCACTATCTCCAATTTAAAAAAATATTTACAACCAGGCCTGAACATTTTCATGCTCAGCGGTCAGATCTACGAAGCCTTCATAATCAACAACTTTAATGCCGTCAATCAGCTGCTCTTCAGTCATTCCACGGGCGTTCAGATCTGGACCGAGCACGTAGAATGTAACATTGCTCATGGCAGACGAAACTTTGTCAGTTGCACTAGTGCCTTTCAAAGCGCCGAAAATACCATCTTCAATTAACAGAATTGAACTGCCACTTTTGGCCATGGAAATACATGAATCCAGAGTGTTACGTTCAAATGGTGATTTGTTTACTGTATGTAACATTGCCATAATTAATCTCCTTAGAAGCTCAGAACGACGTCTTGATCGTCCATCAGATCTGCAAGTTCTGCACGACTTAACACTTCAACATCAACCAGCAGGTCATCTTCAGTTAAACCGCGTTCTTCAAGAGATTCTTTGTCAACATAGAGCTTTTCAACATCGTAGCCTTCCAGCGCACGATAGGTCGGTGAAAAGTTCTTCATACCAATGCCGTCTGTATTCTGACCTTTTTTGATCTGATACACGCCATCATCGCTAAACACCAGGCTTACGTCCTGGTCAAATGCCGCTGTAATTAATACAACTTCAAGTGACTCAAGAGCGTAAACAGTGCCGTAAGGAGATTTCCGGTTTACGAACATAAATTTCTTTACCGGACCTTCAACTTCATCTTCCCATGGTTCAGACATATTTATACCCTTTCTTAGTCACCAAAAGTTAACAGACGATCACATTCAATACCGGCTTCAACTAACTGACCCAGTCCTGAAATGCGGTAACCAGGTGCAATATTATCACCACGTTTACCCTGTCGTTCTGCCTCGTTTGCATCAAGCAGGCCGCGGCGTTGAGCCGCAGCGATACAGACAACCATATCAATATTGTTTTCTTCTGCCAGCTTTATCCAGTTCTCAGTGATATTGCGATCATCCTGAGGTGGAACAGCAAAGTCAGTCGCGTTATTTACACCGTCGTGGTAGAAAAATACGCGGAAAACTTCATGACCCTTGGCAATAGCAGCTTTTGCAAACTGGTATGCGCTATCTACCGCCTGATGCTGGTAGGGGCCTTCGTTAATTAATAAACCGTATTTCATATCAAATCACCAGTTAGAAGCGGATATGAGTTGAAGCATTCAGGCTTGCACGAGCACCACGCCAGTTATCGATATGGTACTTAGTGAAAGGCAGACCAGTCAGCTCGAAGAAACGAGGCCAGCCGATACGCTCAACCCACTCACCAACACGTTCCCAATCGCGAGCATCTTCTTTGTAGCATTTCAGAATTTGCTT
>JAOUQA010000372.1 GCA_029879605.1 Gammaproteobacteria bacterium | reverse complement strand
TATGACGACAGTGATTGGAAGCAAACATCCATCCCGGCGCAGTGGAACACTATCCAGAAAGATACTCTTTCTAATAATTATTATGATGGCGTGATCTGGTACAGAGCACATATTTTTTTAACAGAGAACTACGATACAGACAATCTAAATGTTTTATTCCCTTTTACCGATGTCGCCAGAGAGGTTTACATCAATGGTGAATTGATCGGGAAAAATGGAATAATCGGAAGGGACGGCTCGTTAAAAAAACTTGATATCCGCACAGATGTCTACAAAGTAAAGAATGCACTTTTACAAAAAGGGGTTAAAAACGTTATTGCAGTTCGCATCAGAGGAATGCATGGCATAGGTGGAATACTACAAAAAGAATTTTTTATAGGGCCAGAAGCAAATATAAAAACTTTATTCGTCACCACCTTGATTCGCTACAGCACCCTGGCCAGCCTTTTTTTGTTTGTCGGAGTGTATCATTTATTTATATATTATGTAAACCGTAGAGAAAAAGCTTACTTTCACTTTTCTGTCCTGTCAATTTTATTTGGAATTTATACGATCTCATTTAGAAGTATAGGTTTTTGGATTCACGAAAATTACTGGATAAACTCATCACTCTTAATACTTTCCATAACACTATACCCTTATTTTCTGCTTCAGTTTTTTTTCAAATATTTTAGACTTCAAATAAACAGGGTTATAAAAACAATTTTATATTGCTCGCTTTTTAGCTCGCTCCTTTTTTGCGCAAGCCTGTTTGATCCAAAATTGTACAGCATTTACCTGCTAACTTTCTTTCAGGCCTATATTATATTTGTAATAGCTGTTTCGATGTACGCTCAATTTATTTCCTTTAACGGATTTCTCCGAAAGAAAATCGGATCAAGAATAATTCTAGTTGGTTTTTTTGTTTGCAACGTTGGTTTGTTAAATAATTTTATTGGTTATCTTTTTCCGAATACACTACCCTATCTGGCTGAAGAGTTATTCATACCGCTTATTGTTTCGATGGCCGTATCGCTGGGTTATAAATACTCTATAACCAACGAGCAACTTCGCAAAATTTCAAAGCAACTTAGAGCAAGTCAGCTGCAACTCAAAAAGGCCAACCGTATTAAAGATGAATTTCTGGCCAGCACTTCGCATGAACTACGCACTCCGTTACATGGTATTACCGGCATTGCCCGTAGCATTCTGGATGGTGCCACCGGCAATATTGCTGAATCAACCCGTAAACAAATTGAACTGCTGGCAGAAAGCGCCGAACGCCTTACGGATCTGGTGCAGAACCTTTTGGACTTTTCAAAGTTAAAAAACAGCGATCTGAAACTAAAGCTGATGGCTGTTGATTTGCGAAATGCTGTTAATATCTGCTGTGAGACATCAGCCTCGTTAATAAACGAAAAAAGCATAACTATTACAAACGAAATCCCTCATGACTTTCCGCTTATTTTTGCTGATGAAAATCGACTCCAGCAGATTTTACTCAACCTTCAAGGTAATGCGATTAAATTCACCCCCCAGGGTAACATCAAATGGGAAGCTACATTACAATCAATAAAGTCATCGCAGTCAAACTCAAAACCAATGGCAGAAATTACCATTACGGATACTGGTATAGGTATTAATCCAGAAAATCTGGAAACAATTTTTGAACCATTTGAGCAACTGGCCGATTCTCGTCTACAACCACAAAGTGGTACCGGTCTGGGCCTTTCAATAACAAAAAAACTGATCGAAGAGCATGGTGGCATAATTCGCGTCAACTCCATGCCTGGAAGCGGTAGTCGTTTCACATTTACACTGCCGCTCGCGCAAATTGATATTGAGGAAGCCAATATCACGACCAGCTCTGGAACAAATCAACTCTACCTTGACGACGAAGATGATAAACAGATAACCACAGATTTTGAAACGAATAATATTTTTATTCAAACTGATACAACTGAAAACAATAAATTCACGATTCTTGTCGTTGATGATGAGCCAGTGACACTCCAGGTTGCTGTAAATATATTAAGGCTGGAGGGTTATGCTATTGCCACTGCCAACGATGGAACTTCTGCCATCCAGGCGCTTGAACAAAACAGATTTGATCTGATTTTATTGGATGTTATGATGCCAGGTCTTTCAGGTTTTGATGTCTGTCGTCTGATTCGCAAAAAATTTTCACCACTTGAGTTACCGGTACTGATGTTAACTGCCAGAGATCGCAATGCCGATTTTACCGCCGGGTTGAACGCAGGCGCCAACGATTATCTACTAAAGCCCTTCGATAAAAATATTTTCATACGACGAATAAATAATCTACTCAAACTGAAATACACGACCACAGAACTAAATCAGGCCATAAACCATGAGCAGAAACGAATTTACACCGATCTGCACGACCACATGGGGGCCCGTTTGACTGATTTGCAAATTACAGCAAAACAACTGGTAGCCTCCGGGCAAATCGAGTCAGATGCGGGCAAAAATCTGGAGCAGGAAATTAAAAAAACCACCCTGCTGATGAGAGAGCGTCTTAATGAATTAAATGATCACCGACTGCTGAAAGAAGATTTTACCGAAGGACTACGAATAATTTTACTACGACGCTACATTAATGCTGGCAGAGCATTCAACTTCCAGATTACTGATGATGCCAACGATTTTTTCCATAAACATGTAACTCCGGCTTTTACCAGTGAACTTTATTCAATCATCAAAGAAATTGTTACCAATGATTTGAAATACGGTGAAGGGGAATCAGAGTTAACTATAAAAGCTGATGAAAAAATATTGACAGTTTCATTTGAAGCCCAGACGGGCTATCACATCAGTACATCCGGCTC
>JAOUQA010000371.1 GCA_029879605.1 Gammaproteobacteria bacterium | reverse complement strand
CCTGCCTGTTTCTTCATGCGTAATATCGCTTCACGCCGTGCGCGATCCAGCAGGCTTTCATAAGAGACTACTCTGCCGCCTATGAGCGCACGAAGTGAGGCGAGGAAACGTTTGAAATAATCAACCGAGATAACAACATTGCCGGTGACGAGTACTGAAGCATCCGGTGTCTGCGACGAGTGTGAGTTCTGTGGCAGAATGCGGCTGGCGATTGCTGTTATGTGCTGGTATTCGGCCTCGCGTTTGATGATGGACTTGTAGTGACGAGTCTCGGCAATACGTCCGAAGAAATAACCAAAAGCTAATAACGTCGCCAGTATAATCAGATCGGTCATGAGGTTACTCCAGAATTACGGCTGTTCCGTAGGCGAAGAGTTCAGCGGCACCCTGTGTGATAGATGAGGTAGAGAATCGTACATTTAATACGGCATTTGCACCGACAGCTTCCGCCTGCTGTTTCATGCGTTTGATTGCTTCTTCCCTGGATTCGTGTAGCAGTTCGGTATATCCATGTAGTTCACCGCCGAATATGTTTTTGAAGCTGGCCATTATGTCTCGGCCAACATGTTTTGTTCTTACCGTACTGCCCTGTACCAGGCCTAGATGCTCCCTGATCTTCTTTCCAGGAATAATCTCCATATTACTGACAATCATAGTTTGTTCCCCAAATAATTAATCCACCTATGAAGTATAGATGTTAATAAAAGAAACATTTGTATTAGACGGAGTGGAGACCAATAGGATCCAGTATTAATTCTCTTATTAATAACTACTGAAGAAAGCAATCTTTGTTTGTCATAGTGATACACGCGCTTGCACTGATTATTGCTGGTTGATTGAAAGCCTTAATTTGCCGCCCATATCTGATCGATTGACATAAACCTGTCAGGCAACTATAAGTTAATGCACAAATGAGGAGGCTTCATGTCTCGAATAAAAAGTGAACTCTATTAATAAAACTGGAAGACATTATGCTTATAAGAACAGGTAGATGGATTAAAATATTTGTAACACTTTTTATAATACTGCCATCAATACTTCTGAGTAGTGGCTGTGCTTTATTCGGTACAGAAGAATCTGTTGATGCAAATGATAAAACATTATCGGTGATATTTGGACATTTTAATATGGAAGAAGCGCCTTCTTGGGGCGGGATCGACTGGGTGTCAGTAAAGCAATATAAACCAAAGGTTGGCTATTATCAGGCCGGCGTAGATGAAGGGCTTTTCTGGCATATCGGTGTGACCAATGGCTCTATCCAGGTTGAGCAGTTTGGGCGAAACACCAGGTTTTACAGTAATGCGACATATACATATAACTTTGGTAGTAAAGGCCGCAATGAGACCAGTCGTATCATAAAAAAACCCGGCGTGTATTATCTTGGTTCATATAAATATGTCCCTGTTGAATCGGGTTCATTTTTCCAGCCGGATAATTTTGATATGAAAAAAACCAAATCTCCTTCTGAAAAAGAGCTGCTGACCCTGGTGTTAAAGAAAATGCAGGAAGACAGTGATTTTTCAGTGTATAAACATCAGATCGGCATGATCAAGAAAAGACTCAAACAACTTTAGAGATAATGGAGATTAATAATGAGCATGTTTACTTACATGAATAAATTATTAGCATTACCATTATTAGTGGTGATGATCTTAATGTCGCACGGTTGCAGCATGGGTGGCCAACTTCTGAAAGAGGCGGAATCAGTAAAAGACACCCCGAAGGGTGAAGTGATTGTTGTCGGTGAAATAGAGCTGACACCTAAACTGGCAGAAGATGAGCAACAGCTTGATGCATCAGGTGTAATCGATTTGTTTGGTTATGGTGATATGAATAAGAACCGATGCATGGTTCAGTTTAATGAAAAACCGGAAGCAAGCAATTATAAGTCAATGATCAACCCTGAGTTGGGTAAGATTTTTGCATTTAAAGTTCCAAGGGATATGAGATATATAGTGAATGGCAGTGTTCTTACTGAATTTACGCGGCATGGAAATACCGGAGAAATATTATTGCCTGCCTGGTTTAAGATTGATATCAAGCCGACGGATAAAGCGGTGTATATAGGAAAAATAAGATACACACGTGATGATTTTAATTCGATCACCAAAGTTGAGTTAAAAGATGATTACAAAAAGGCCAAAAAATATTTTACAAAAAAATTCGGCAAACAGTATAAATTAAGAAAATCACTTATCGAAGATATATAAAAATATTTTAAAAAAAAGGGGGGAGATCTTATCGTTTAAAAAGATCTTCCCTTTTTTTTTACGGGTAAAGAAAAAAATGTCGCGGTTAATCCGCTGTTATTTCAATAGCAGTGAGCAAAGGCATAGATTAACTGTTTCAGCCAAAACACGCCTGTGATATTTCAGCGACGTGTTGATGATTAGTGCCACAACAGCCGCCTACCACATTTAAGTTACTCAAATAATTTTTTAGCTGCTTGTACTGCTGGCCTAGTTGTTGTGGGTCGCCAGCGTCCAGTTTGGTGCATTCATCAAGCTCGGCATGACTTTTACGGGATGCATTAGCGCGTATACCGACGATGTGATTCAAACCATGAAGGATGGTGCTCTGTCCTGGCGCAAACTTTTTTCGGCACAACTGCAGGCAGTCGAAGATAAGTACAGTTCTAAATTTGACATAGATGTTGATGATCTTGCTGATATGTTATCTGCCTGTCTCGAGGGAGGTATCCTGCTTTTAAGGATTCTGAACGAGCCGCAGAACCTGGTTAAACAGATTTTACAGTACCGTGATTATTTGCGTCTGTTATATGAAAGTAGTTAAAACTGAAAAGAGCTGACCCTTTAATTCTGTGTAAGG
>JAOUQA010000370.1 GCA_029879605.1 Gammaproteobacteria bacterium | reverse complement strand
GCATAGAAACTACTGCTATTCATGCTGATGGTTATGAATTTCCCATTGAATTGGCAATCAACAGAATTGATGTTGATGACGAAATTTATTTTACTGCTTATTTAAGAAATCTTACAGAAGCCTATGAGCTTAAAGCTAAGCTTACCTACCAGGCTTCCCATGATAGTCTTACGGGGCTAATTAACAGGCGGGAATTTGAAGAAAGATTTATTTCAATTCTGGATGCTTCTGGCAGGAGTGAAAAATACTGTCTGTTATACCTGGATCTTGATCAGTTTAAGGTTATTAATGACAGTTATGGTCATATGGCTGGTGATGAGTTGCTAAGGCAGCTATCGCAGGAATTGAATGATTCTATTAGTGATGATGATTTATTTGCGAGATTAGGTGGGGATGAATTTGCTATATTGCTTAATATAGATTCCCTGAGCAGTGCAGAAGAAATTGCATTAAAGCTTATAGATGGAATAAGGCAGTTCAGGTTTTACTGGGGTGATGATGTTTTTAATATAGCTGTTAGTATTGGTCTTGTTTATGTTGAAGATTGTGAAGAATCTTATGCTGAGTTGATGTCGGCCGCTGACAGTGCATGTTATAAAGCCAAGGAGGAAGGTGGTAGTCGCTATTATATTTATCGTCCTGACGATGCGGATATGAAAGAAAGACGTGGTCAGATGGGGATGGTTAATAAGATACAGCGCAGTCTTGAAAATAATAATTTTAAACTTTACAAGCAGAAAATAATTCCTCTAAAAGGTAGTTGTACGCAACTGCATTGTGAAATTCTTTTGAGGATGGTAAATGACGAAAATGAAATAATTCTTCCGGAGCAGTTTATTCCTGCGGCGGAAAATTATAATCTAATGTTGTCTATTGACGAATGGGTTGTTGATAATACCTTTAAGTGGTTGTCGTCTCTATCATGTCCAGAAGAAATAGTAGGCTTATGTAGCATAAATTTATCAGGTTTCTCAATAACTGATCCTCAGTTTATTTCCTATGTCCTGGAACAGAAGAAAAAATATAGAATACCAGGAAAGGTAGTATGTTTTGAAATAACAGAAACTGTTGCGATTAAAAATCTTGCAATGGCCAGGCAGTTTATGCGGGATCTGAAAAAAGAAGGATTTATGTTTGCGCTGGATGATTTTGGTAGTGGGCTTTCTTCTTTTGGTTATCTTAATGCATTGCCGGTAGATTTTATTAAAATAGATGGCATTTTTGTTAAAGATATTTCAACGAATCCAGTTAATCGTGCGATTGTTAAATCAATTAGTGAGATTGGAAATGTAATGAGCAAGAAAACTATTGCTGAATATGTTGAAAGTGCAGGCATAGCAGAAATACTAAAAGATCTTGGTGTGGATTACGCGCAGGGCTATTATTTTTCTCAGCCAGAACCTGTTCTAGATGATGATGTAAATATTGATAGTGTTGAAAAGAGGTTCTGAGGAAGAATTATATTTAATGCTAATTATTCTTTTTTGATACATTTTTTTCTGTCTGGGTGGTCATGAATATTTTAAATGTAAATGTTTATTCGATCATGGTTATATAATTATAAATCCTCCGTTCGGGGTACGTTAATTTTTTCTGGCGTTTATTATCTTATCTAATTTCCTTACTATACTTATGGTAGTCAAGAGGTGGGGTGTGAATTATGCAGAAATTATGGACCAGTGATTTAAATATTGGTATCGACGAGATTGATGCAGGTAATAAAAAGATTGTGGATTACATCAATCATCTTGTTAATGCTAAACAGCAGCAGAATATGGAAGAACTGGAAAATGTAATCGAGCATCTCCTGGTTGATTATGTTTGTGCACAGTTTGTATTCGAGGAACACCTGATGGAACAGGCCGGTTATGAGTATCGTACCGGGCATGAAAAAGTACATGAGTTATTTGCAAAAAAACTCGGAGACTTACGTGTTCGAGTGCAGGCAGGCGATCCTGTTTTCGATCAGGTAATTGATATGCTTGTGCACTGGGTTGATAGTCATGTTCGTATTGAAGATAAAATGTACGCAGAAAGTGTCAAGCTTAAGATTGATCAGGAAGGTGGTGAAACCTGGGTGCAGGGTGTAGTAAAGATGTTTTTTGGTTAAATTGTCATGTCGGGAGTCAGGGTGGACTCCTTCATGACAGTAGACTGTTACATTAATTTAACTAACGACTGTTTCTCTTCAGTGGCATCACCGGTTAAGGCAAAACCAGTTATCTGACCATTGTCATAACAGACTGATTTAATACCAGAGCCAAGCACTTCTTCCTGCCAGTTTCCTTTATGGTTCATCGGCGGCGGACAAACCACGACGGGATGAGCTGGCGTTTTGACAGCGACCGGCATAGCCGGGTATATAACTTCTGTTTTACTACCTGTTAATGTTTGAGCCAGTGCCCTTGCGCCTAGCATGATAGGCATTACAAAAGGTAAAACATTACCATTAATTTCGGCGCAGTCACCCAGTGCAAAAATATTTTCTTCTGACGTCTGTAAGTATTCATTAATCATAATGCCACGATTAGTATTTAAACCAGCTGATGATGCAATCTCAGTATTGGATCTTAATCCAATGGCTGATAATACCAGGTCGGTTTCAAAAATCGTGTCATCATCGAGTGTCAACTGGTAGCTGTTATCATTTTTATCCAGTGATTTCAGGCTTTGCTTTAAATACCAGCTGATATCCAGTTCTGATAATTTGTTTTTTAAATTTATTGCAGCCTGCTCAGGTAATAAACGTCCCAGTGGGCGATCGGCAAGATCAATAATGCTGACTTTATAACCGCTTGCAGCCAGGTCATTGGCAAATTCACAACCAATCAGGCCCGCGCCCAGGATGGTAA
>JAOUQA010000368.1 GCA_029879605.1 Gammaproteobacteria bacterium | reverse complement strand
TACAACATAGCTTTGGCTGGCCTGAAACCATGCCCGCATGGGATGCCGGTATACGTGCTGTTGAAGCCAATAAAACCCGTAGTCGAGCAATTAATATGGGCGCCAGAGAATAACCATGGATAAATAGCATGAGCCATCGACCCGTTGTTGCCATCAGTAGCTGTCTTCTAGGCCAGCCTGTGCGCTACGATGGCAGGCTGCAACATCACCCTGACATCTGCCAGCATCTGCAACAGCACTTTAATTTACTGGCCATATGCCCGGAAACTGAAATTGGCCTGCCTGTACCGCGCCCACCTGTGCAGTTGACAGGTAACCCATCAAGACCTCGCATGACCGGGCGTGATAACCCTGATATTGATATTACAGACAGTATGCGTGACTACTGTCAGCATAAAATTCATTCCTTAAAACATATCAGTGGCTATGTTTTTAAAAGCCGGTCACCCAGTTGCGGCCTGGAAAACATCCCGGTATTTGAACAAAACACGGTCATTGATAATAATCATGCTGGCCTGTTTGCCGATACCGTCATTAACACTCTTGCTAACTTGCCAGTGACTGAAGAAACACAATTGCAGACCCAGGCACAAAGAGACAATTTTATCAGCCAGGTACTGGACTATTATGCACAGCAGGTACACTCGAACCATGGGTAAAGACACTTATACATTCCATCTTGTACTCGGTATGTTCTGCCTGCTGCTATCAGGCACTGGCCGGGCCGATGCCCGTGAAGATGGCCTGAAAGCCTATCAACAGGGGCATTATGCAGAAGCAATTCGCCTCTGGCTGCCAGTTGCCAAAGCCGGTGACAAGGAAATTCAGTTTAACCTGGGGGTTATGTTTAGCGAAGGACGCGGTATTAGTGAAAACCATGACCAGGCTCTACACTGGTTCAAGCTGGCTGCTGAACAGGGTGATGCAGATGCCCAGGCCAGGCTGGGCAAACATTATGCACTGGGTCGGGGTACCGACCAGGATTACAGCAAAGCTGAGCAATGGTTTCGTCGTTCCGCCGGGCAGGGCAACAAGTATGGCCAATATAACCTGGCGGTTTTATATGCCAATGGTTATGGCTTACCACAGGATCATGGCCTGGCACTCAGGCTGTATTACCAGGCAGCACTTCAGGATCATCCCGGCGCACAGTTCAACCTGGGACATATCCATGAACATGGTACGGGTGTACCTAAAGACTACAAGGAAGCTTTCAACTGGTATGCCAAAGCTGCTCAGCAGGGAGAAGCCGATGCACAGGCCAACCTGGGTCGTATGTATTTCATAGGCCAGGGAACCCGTAAGGACGCTGTCATAGCTTATGCCTGGTTTCACCTGGCGGCTAAACAGGGGCTTGAACAGGCTCAGCTTAACGAATCCTATGTTCAAAATACACTCAACCCGACCGAGAAAAAACAGGCCAATGAACTGGCTCAACAGTACCTGGAAAAATACAGTAAGCGCTAAACCTCTCCCACTCTCGCCCCCATCACAAACCAGGCTTATGACACAATAAACTCAAACCCTGACCATTCACGAAAAACCGCGCCACATCAGGCCAAAACAGGTGTGATTTAAACAACGGATCGACGATTAGCGGTTGAATAATTGACCATGTTCTAATATATTTACGCGTCTCATTTCCGTAAGTAATTACCGCGCGAATCGTGCTTAAATAAGGGCTATACAGTGGCAGAAACAAATTTCACCTATCGTCGTTTTGAAGATAGAGATCGCACCACCACAGACCGCGACATTAAAAAAGTCTGGAACCAGGAACCCATCAGTATTGGTGAATCCTATGCCTGCCCGACCTATATCCACAAGACACCCCCATGTCAGGGTAGCTGCCCATCGGGTCATGATGTTCGTGGCTGGCTCTCCATTGTGCGCGGTATTGATACACCACCCGAAGGCCTGCAATGGCAGGAATATGCCTTCCAGCGTATGGTTATGTCGAATCCTTTTCCTGCTGTTATGGGTCGAGTCTGCCCGGCACCCTGCCAGACAGGTTGTAACCGCAACGAACTTGAAACCTATGTCGGCATCAATTCCATTGAACAGCACATCGGCGACTGGGCCATTGAAAATAAACTGGCACTGCCGGCAGCAGGTGCTGACACTGGTAAAAAAGTTGCCGTTGTCGGTAGTGGACCTGCGGGATTAGCAGCGGCTTACTTCCTGCGCCTGCTCGGCCACGGTGTAACCATTTTTGAAGAATTTGAAAAACTCGGTGGCATGATGGTCTATGGCATACCCGGCTATCGTACGCCACGCCAGGTACTGGACGCTGAAATTCAGCGTATCCTGGATATGGGCGTTGAAGTTAAAAACAATACCCGTGTGGGTCGTGATATCACGGTCGATCAACTGAATAGTGATTTTGATGCCATTTTCTGGGGTGTAGGTACGCCACATGGTCGAGGCGTTCCAGTAAAAGGTGCTGAAAACGCGCCCAACTGTACCGATGCAATGGCTTTCCTGCGTGCCTTCAATAATGGCAAACTGCAATACATCTCTGGCCCTATCCTGGTGATTGGTGCCGGTGACTCGGCCATGGACGTTGTGGCTGTCGCCAAGCGTATCGGTCACATTGACGATGTTAAAGAAGAAGATCTACCTGAAAATGTCATCCTGGGTAAAACTCAGCATGACCCGGCTATGGCTGCCAAACGTAAACAGGCAGATGTATCCATTGTTTACCGTCGCCCAATTTCTGAAGCACCCTGCACACCCCATGAATTAAAAGCGGTTATTGATGAAGGCGTCACCATTCGTGACAGCATTTCACCACTGGAAGTCATGCTGGATGATAACGGCCGTGCCCGTGCACTGAAAGTTGCACCGGTTGAAATT
>JAOUQA010000367.1 GCA_029879605.1 Gammaproteobacteria bacterium | reverse complement strand
GATGGCTATAAGTATAAAACTAACAGGAATTATTGCCGCCGTTAGCCATGATGGTACGGAGGCAAATGCCATGGTGCCATATTCATATTCGCTGTATACGAATCTTGATGCATGCCATGCAACCAACAGACAGATAGAAAGTGTGAACAGGTAAACCGTGCGCTCGACATAGGGCAATACTTTTTTAGGTAGATACTTTGAAAAGATATCGATACGTATATGGTTATTAGTTCGTGTTGCCACCACAGCGCCAGCCAGACCGACCCACAGTACCAGTATCCTCAATAATGGGTCTATCCAGACCATCCCTTCTGCAAATAGATTTCTGGAAATTATCTGGAACACTGCGAGCACGATCATACATGACAGCATGAAGACGAGCAGAGCATCCTCAAATCTATTGATAAAAGTGATGATTTTATTATTACTGATACTCATATTATTACTGCAAGATTAGATCCTAAGCCATAAGACGAGATTCAGAATAAAACATTATCAATGTATTTTTGGCGCATCAGGTCTGTTGACCATTACCGCATTATAGAGTGCTTTGTTATATTTATATTTTTCGATCATCTCATTAATAACAAAATCACCTGCTTTTATCCATTCAGATTTTTCCTTATCATCTAATTTGACAAATTTCACTCCCTGATTAATCAAAGCTTCTCGTGCTGCATTGTTATCGATTTTATTTTGATCATCGATATTTTTATACACCTTTGTCATTACTTCACGCACTATCGCCTGATCGACCTCACTCAATTTACTAAATACTTTTTTATCGATAACCATCATCGCAGCTAAATACGTTAGAGGGAAATCGACCACATAATTGACATGTGTATGCCACTGCAATGCCAGGGCCCCTATAGGGGATGTTATCACTGTATTTATCAACCCTGTCTGCAAGCCCGTTAGAACATCAGATAATGGCAGCGAGATCGGAGTTGCATTAATTCTGCGGTATACAGATAAACCGACATCATTTTTTTCAGGAACCCATGATTTCTGTTTTCTTAAGTCATCGAAACTATTAACCGGCTCTTTTGACATCAGATAAGTGAAACCGCCCTGGGCAAAGCCAAAATTAACAAAGCCATTACTTTCTATCCTTCCATTTAACAACTTATCTGTAGTTTTACGAATCTCTTCAGCATCATCCAGATTAGAAAATAAAAAAGGTAAGCCATAGATTGTTGTATCAGGTGTTGATTGATACAGGGTACCTACAGTGACAGCGCCTCCATGGAGCTGGCCAATATGGATTTTTCTCAACACATTGCTATCGTTACCCATCACACCGCCGGGATAAAATTTGAACTTTACTCGACCCTGTGTTTTTTCTTTGATCTCTTTTGCACCGGCACGCATCTGCTTCATCCAGAAGGTTCCTTCTGGTGAAATAGTCGCAATTTTTATCGTCTTAGCCTGTATAGGACTTATCGGTGAAAAGCAAAATAATATTGCCAGCACAGATAAACCTCTTTTAAATTTCACGCTCATCTTTATTTAAACCTGTTGGTGGAACAGTTAAACCTGCTCGACTTAATCTCCTGAATTGTTCTATCACTTACATCCTTATATGCGCCCTTTTTCTTTATTTCCTATGTTTATATGTCAAATCCCAGGAATCGTACTGATAATACCGATATTACTGGTGGAACAATATATCGAGTAATTAGCGTAAAGCAATCTAATATTCGTCCAGAGAATGAATTAAAAATATTCATCCGCATTATTCAATAATATCTCAGCCTTTTGTTTCGCCAGGGTATTGATTAAGATTTGATCCTTACTTCCTGCATCAGACTCGACAACCTGTTTCAATAACTCATCATGCAATTCACGGTCAAAAAGCATACGTGCATATTTCTCTGCATATAAAACTTTTGCCATAAGATTTTCACCTTTTGAAATTTCGATAGCACGATCAAAATGTTTTTTAGCGATTTCTGGTTTACCACCTAATGTTGGCGGTAATAATGACTCCATCACAGCCATATACAGATGTGCATTACCGTTTTTAACCGTTTCATCTAGTTCCAGCACTCTCAATATACTACTCTTGACTTTAGGCAGCTCAGCAACAGCATTCCAGTCTGAACTGTTTGCCTCAATAACACTTGCCCAGCTACTGGCGAAGATAAACAGGTGTTCCGCCTGCGACTTATCAAGGCTAGCGAGTAATTTCTCATATTCGAAATATGAAATGTTTTCTAGATGACAAAAACCCACGTCGCGGACACACATCGCTCGAGTTGAATAATCAAATGCCCGATTAACAAGTGCTTTTTTACTTTTAGATGTATCGGTAAAACCAGAGGCATAAGCACCATATAATTGCGAACCAGCTTCAAGCAGGTCAGGGTTATCCGGGTCACCTTTGATCATACTGCTAACCAGGATCAAATATGCTGGCACACCTTTTTTTATTGTTTCCGGATCATCGAATTCTAAAATAGTTGCTGTCAGATCCTGTGAAAATTCTATCTTTGCATTACTGATAACTCGTCCACAGGCCGAGATGCTCATCACCATCAATATTAATAATATTAACTTCAACATCCATGGATTAAATTGCTGGGATTTTATTGCAAGGCTTCTCATATAATGGCTACAACAGACTAACAAATCTTTAGAATTGGACAGATAGTACCTTAAATTAGTTGTAAGGTCTGCTTTCTTTTTTATACATATCAAATAGCTTCTATTCATTTTTATTTTATCTCAAAAATAACAGAAACATTATTTCTGGACATAAAAAAAGGCCGGAAAACCGGCCTTTTTTAGATAAAAAGCTAAATTATTGTGCCACGATCTTCTGCAGTCCGGCAACTGAACGGACCCATGGTTTTG
>JAOUQA010000366.1 GCA_029879605.1 Gammaproteobacteria bacterium | reverse complement strand
CAAAAATTAGCAACCAGACAATTAAGGGGTGGTTACTCGACTTAAACTGGTAATATCTTATTTCCCCGTAGTGACGTTAAAAAAGTTAACTTCACGTAAAAATACATCTCGATCAACTGGAGTCAGACTTTCATTTAATAAATTTGACGAAAGATCCGTTTCCATGCCAATTTCTGAACTCTTCCAGGGTACTATATATAATGATTTAGGTGCTTCATTATTGCCCACTATAGACATACCTGAAATCGCTTTAACTTCTTCTGCAAAGGCAGTCGATATATATACTGTAGCAGAGAAAAAAAGGCTTGCCAGTATAGCAATTAATTTAGCAGGGATATTCATTACTGACTCTCCATACGTTTGCGTAAATCGGTGATCCAGAGAACAACACGCTTATCTCCTGGGTCAGCTTTATTGTATATTTCATAATTAGCCATGGCACATTCCAGGTCATTTATATATAAATCACATAAAATGCCAAGGTTCTTTCTAGCAGGTAAGAATGAAGGGAAACGCTCTAATATACGCTCATAAATTCTTCTTGCTTCTGAGAATCGTCCGGTTTTACGATACACCATACCCATCTCATTATTGGCTGATGGATGGATGCTATTAAGTTCAAGGGCTTTGGTCAGATTTTTCTCAGCGTTTTTCATATCACCTGTTTTTCGATAAGCAATACCAAGGTTAATATAGGGAGCAATGCTTTTATCCGACCGTTCAACAATCCTGTTCATTAACCTGATGCCTCGTTCAAAATCTTCTTCCTGAAGGTATTTAATTGCTTTATCAAAATCAGCCCTTACTTCTGGCCTGACATCAACATCATCTCGTATAACAAAGGTACTGGTTGTTATAACTTCATTGCTATTAATACTTGCAGGCCCTGATGCACAACCAGTTAACAGGTATGAAAAAAGCAATAATACAAACCAGTCGGTAATTCTGTAGTTAAATATCATAATCAGCTACCTGACTCACTAGCCGGTTCAGTTACCACAGCCTGAGAATTGTTGGCATTATTAGCAGGCTCCTGTTCAGGTTCAGCAGGCTGACCATTATTCTGCTCATCAGTAGCCGCTGGACTTTCAGCTGCCGGAATCACTGGAACTTCAACTGCCGTGGCTATGAACTGATATTTATACAGATCCATTGATTCAATAAAACCTGTACTTTCTTCAAATTTTGCATATCTCGCAGGCATCAACTTGGCAAGCCGATCAAGACTTTTATCAATCCATAAACTGTAAATACCTATACTAATAAGCTCAAGATTTTTACGATGAACAACGATTGCTTTATCCTCAAATGGAAATATCTGGTCTTCAAGTGCCAGTTCGTATTCTTCCATTTCAATCTGATTCAGATTTGTGGGACGTTCTGATTCAGCCAGCGAACGACTAAAGCCATAATAAATTTCCGCAAGATAATATGTTGCTGCTGCTGTTACATCACCAACTTTGTATTTTATTAACTTATTAAATTGCTCAATGGCCACTTTCATGGCTTTTTGCTTAAGTTTTAAATTTCGTTTGAATGGTTTTTTGAGAGTTATGGCCGCATATTTTTCATAATACGGCTCAGCCAGAACCAATGATGATTTCGCCGCAAGAAAACGAGTACGGTCTGTTCGTTCAGGACCTGCTGTTGCATCAATTGAAATCACACGTTTAAGCTCACGGAAGTATTTGTCCTTATTACCCCATGAATTGAATAAATTTGCCATCTTGTACCGGGTTTCAAGTGCAAATTCCAGGGGTTTTGGAAACTGATCAACATAACGCTGATATATACTTAGAGCATCTTTATGTTTTTCAACTTTTTCATACATTTGTGCAGCCAGTATCAGAGCTTCACGACGAACTTCACTGTCTTTGGATTCTCGTTCAATTCTTTCAAACTCAACCGCGGCTTCAGCATAACGCTCTGCTTCCTGGTAAACAACGGCTAGCTTTTTCGTGGCATCATGCAGCATTTTTATATCCTTGTATGTATTTCTAAATGCAACAAGCACTGTAGCCGCCCTGTTCCAGTCATTAAGCTTAATAAGAACTGATGCGGCATCGAATTCAGCTGTTTTTCGGATTGTTGAATTAGGCGCTACCTTTGCTATACGAAGAAAATGATCTGCAGCCGTTTTATAATCCTCTATAAGTGCAGCCTCTTCGCCCTGTTTATAAATGGAAGCCGCCAGGTTATTGACCAGACCTTCATGTTCTTTATGTGTCTTTTCTGTTAATACCAGAACCTGTATATAACCATCTTCAGCATTCTTGTATTTCTTGGTTTCATAAGATGAATGTGCAATTATCATCCATGCACCACGACGTAATTTCGGATCAGATTCAGGATAGTTATCGATCAATTTTTTTGAAGTTGTTATTGCAAGGTCATAATTCTTAATCTCAAACAAATCTTCAGCCAGTGCTGCTAACACAATAGTTGCTTTTTCATGCTTAGGAAAAGCGTCAGCAAATTTGAAAGAACTTCGTATTACATCCTGCCTGGCGATAGGCTGGGTCGAAACACTTACACGTTTAAGGTGTTCACGAAAAGCGTAGACAGAAGCATAGCCCGCTTCAGACGACTGAGCATGTGATGGATAATTGTAAGCCACTTTTTCATATTCCTTGGCCGACTTGCCAAAGTCTTTTTCTTGCAACAACAATTCTGCAAGCTGGAAATGTAGCTTTGGTGTCTTCTCGTCTTTAGGGAATGAATCTATATATTCTCTGTACCAGCGGTCTGCCTCTGCTAAATTAACTGATTTTTCATCCGCATAATACTTGTTTCGATAAAGCGCATGATAATGTATTGCCAGGTCTGAAATATTGGTTTGTAAATAAGCAATAGCTTCGGGATA
>JAOUQA010000365.1 GCA_029879605.1 Gammaproteobacteria bacterium | reverse complement strand
GGGCAGATGAAGGGACTAAGTAGAGAGAGGCGAACGATACAGTTCGACAAAATCGCCGGGAGCGATTTTGAACGTGCGCAGCACGGCCCAAAGGGCGAAGAGCAGGAGCCCGGAGTAATCTCTTACCCCGAGCAGATTTTTAACTTAAAGAATTGCGCCCGTAGCTCATCCGGATAGAGCATCGGCCTTTAAGCGCACATTAAGTTGTGCAACCTGGAGCCTTTACAGGGAAACAAAACCTGTAGAGTGGATCGCACTGTATCGGGGAAACCTTAACAGTCAGACTAAGGTCTGGGCTGATGGCAATCCCGAGGAAACCATAGGTTGACCCGTAAGTTGGTCTGAGGCTACTATTTTAAGTATGCATCACACTAAACAGAAGGGAGATCTGGGTGTTTTGAAGGCTCAGCTCGATATGTACGAGCAGGGATTTACGATATTAAATCCCGTAACTGAACACGCGCCATTTGATCTTGTGGTTTACAAAGATAAGGTATTTAAGCGTGTACAGGTGAAGTATAAATCTGTAGATAAAACAGGGAGTATCACTGTACATTTTCGCTCCTGTTGGGCGGATAAAAACGGTACTCATATGCAGCAGGTAGATAAGGGAGAAGTCGACCTTTATTGTATTTACTGTCCTGATACAGATGAATGCTATTACCTGGATCCTCATAATTATGAGCAATCAGTTACATTGAGGGTAGAAGCACCGCGAAATAATCAGTTAAAGCATGTCAGAATGGCAGCTGATTATCGATGGGTTCCGTAGAGACTATACGTGTGACACCTGAGATGGTGAAGAGATAGTCCAGACCACAAACTCGTAGTTTTGAGGCGTCGAAAGGCGTAGTTGGTAAGCTAAGCCGAGGGTAGCAGGTTCGAGTCCTGCCGGGCGCGCCAAATATTTAAATATCATTGTCAGGATGACGATGAAACATCCGAATTATGGTGGGTGTAGCTCAGTTGGTAGAGCCCCGGATTGTGATTCCGGTCGTCGTGGGTTCAAGTCCCATCATCCACCCCATTTTCTTTTTTTCCTAATGGGCCTTTAGCTCAGTTGGTAGAGCAGGAGACTCTTAATCTCTTGGTCCAGGGTTCGAGTCCCTGAGGGCCCACCATTTATCCTCCTGCTACAGTATTTGTAGTCATCTTATTTAACTGGCACAAAAAATACCCGCTTTGAGGTTTTTTTATTATATAATACCGCGCCTTGGGTTCAGGCCAGCTGATTTATCCTGGCTCAATTTGTACGAAATTTAAATGATGAATAAGCCGCTCTGGTGGAATTGGTAGACACGCTAGATTTAGGTTCTAGTGCCTCACGGTGTCCGAGTTCGAGTCTCGGGGGCGGCACCATTTTTTCTTAAATATCAGATGTTTATTTTGTATGTTGATTCATCTGGTTTAGTAGGTAGCTCATATTAACGAGGTTTGTATGCAAGTTTCAGTGGAAACAGGTGAAGGCCTGGAACGTAAATTGACGGTTCAGATCCCGGCAGAGACATTGGATAAGGAAGTGGAAAATCGCCTGAAATCCATGTCTTCACGGGTCAAAATTGATGGATTCCGTCCGGGTAAAGTCCCTTTTAAAGTTGTGAAACAGCAGTATGGTAGCCAGGTTCACCAGGAAGTGGTGGGCGATGTGCTGCAGACCTCTTTTCGTGATGCCGTGATTAAAGAAGATCTGAAACCGGCAGGTGCACCTTCGATTGAGCCTAAAACCATGGGTATGGGTGAACCACTGGAATATATTGCGACCTTTGAGATTTATCCTGAATTTGAAATTGCGGATTGCAGCAAATTTGATATCGAGCGTGTTATGGCTGAAGTTGGTGATTCAGATATTGATAATATGATCGAAACACTGAGAAAACAGCGTACTACCTATGATGTGGTTGAAAGAGCTTCAGCTGATGGTGACCAGATCATGGTTTCATTTGAGGGCTTTGTTGATGGCGAGGCCTTTGAAGGTGGAAAAGCTGATAATGTGCCAGTTGTTATTGGTTCTGGCAGTATGATTCCAGGCTTTGAAGAACAGTTAACAGGTAAGTCTGCTGGTGATGAATTTAAAATGGATGTTACCTTCCCTGACGATTACCAGGCTGAAAATCTGAAAGGCAAACCTGCTACCTTTGAAACTAAAGTTATCTCGGTGGCTGAAGCTAAATTGCCTGAAGTTGATGAAGATTTTGTTAAGGCTTTTGGCGTAGCTGATGGCAGCATTGATCAGTTAAAGCAGGATATTCGCACCAATATGGAGCGAGAATTAAAAAATAAACTGCAAACAACATTAAAAAATAATGTTATGGATGCCCTGTTAAAAGCGAATGATATCGATGTACCCAAGGCATTAATTGATGATGAAGCAGGCAATTTACAGAAGCAGATGTCTGAGTCGGGGCAGTTACAGGGTGGCATGACTTTGCCAAAAGATTTATTTGAAGGTGAGGCTAAACGTCGAGTGAGCCTGGGGCTGATCCTGGGTGAAGTGGTGAAAACTGCTGAGATTAAAGTTGATCCTGAACGGGTGAAAGCAAAGATCGAAGAAATTGCCTCAACTTATGAAGATCCACAGGAAGTCATGAATCATTATAAAAATAATCCACAGTTAATGCAGAGTATTGAAGCAATGACTATGGAAGACATGGTTGTGGACTGGGTGGTTGAGCAGGCTAAAGTTAAGGATGTAAGTAGTAGCTTCGAAGAGTTAATGAAGCCTGCGGCTAAATAATGATCAGTTCTTTCAGTAAGTTATAAAAAAAAGCAGGCTCAGGCCTGCTTTTTTTTGTTATTCACTTGTATTAATTAAAACTGCCCATACAATCATCTATGTAACTTAATTTATTAATTTAAAAGAATTCCTGGGG
>JAOUQA010000364.1 GCA_029879605.1 Gammaproteobacteria bacterium | reverse complement strand
AAACATTTCTAACTATTTCATCCTCATTGTATGCAAACTTAAAATAGATACGCCGCTTACTACCAACAACCTCATCATCCAGTTTCGTACCGTAATTTATCATGTTGTAATGCTGCTCATTTAATTCATAATAAGGCGCAAAATAAGCACCACTTGAAAATGCATTACCAAAACTAAGTATTTTTTTCTCAATATCAGCAAGTGAATTTACTGAACTATCTTTTCGAACAAAAAACACTGAATAAAACTTTGGTATACCTGAACTCAAACGTTGCTCAAAAATATCAGCACCTGCATATTCAGCATATATAAGCGCTGGAAACAATGAAGATGTCACCCAGTCAATATCACCTAGAGCAAAAGCATCAATTACCTCGGTAATACTTTTGTATTCCTTAATCTCAACATCTATCAAACCCGGAATAGACATCTGCTGAATAATTCTTTCCGCCCTTGCCATAATTTCACCAGGGTTATTTTCTACTCCCGGCTGCAATAGACTGGCAACCACCAGTGTGTTTTTCTCCCCGGCGTTAACCGACATCCCTGACAGGGCGAATAAAAATACTATTACTTTTACTATGCCTAAGCTATTTAAACCTGTCATGATTTACTACTAGCCATTTTTGAATAACTGATAATAAATTTTATTATAGATAAAAATAAAAAAAGGGGGCCAAAGCCCCCTTTCATATCTACAAATATAGAGTTTTAATTATTTATAGAAATCAATCATGCCTTCTAATGAAACAGGTTTGATTTTATCTGCCTGGCCAGCACAACCAAATGCTTCGTAACGTGCTTTACAGATTTCCTTCATCGCTTTAGTAGATTCTTTAAGGAATTTACGTGGATCGAAGTTAGAAGGATTATCAGCCAGATGCTTACGGATAGAACCCGTTGATGCCATACGCAGGTCAGTATCAATATTAACCTTACGCACACCATTCTTAATACCTTCAACGATTTCTTCTACAGGTACGCCGTAAGTCTGGCCCATGTCACCACCGTAGGAGTTGATGATTTTCAACCAGTCCTGAGGCACTGAAGAAGAACCGTGCATTACCAGGTGAGTATTAGGAATACGCGCATGAATTTCTTTAATGCGGTCGATACGCAGAATTTCACCTGTAGGTTCCTGGGTAAACTTGTATGCACCGTGAGAAGTACCAATCGCAATTGCCAGTGCATCTACACCGGTTTTTTCTACGAAGTCAGCTGCTTCTTCAACGCCAGTCAGCAACTGATCCATATCCAGCTTGCCTTCTGCACCGTGACCATCTTCTTCACCCATTTCACCGGTTTCCAGTGAACCCAGGCAACCCAGCTCGCCTTCAACTGAAACACCACCAGCATGAGCCATTTTTACAACTTCTTTTGTCACTTCAACATTGTACTCAAAAGAAGAAGGGGTTTTCATGTCAGCCATCAGCGAGCCATCCATCATGACTGATGAAAAGCCAGACTGAATAGACCGCAAACATACTGCAGGCTCTGAACCATGATCCTGGTGCATAACAATCGGAATGTGTGGATACATTTCAATTGCCGCAGAAATCAGGTGCCGCAGGAAAGGCTCGCCCGCGTAAGAACGCGCACCAGCCGAACCCTGCATAATTACCGGGCTGTTTGCTTCGTCAGCAGCCTGCATGATGGCATGCACCTGCTCCATATTGTTAACATTAAACGCTGGCATGCCGTAGCCGTTTTCAGCCGCATGATCCAGTAATTGGCGTAGTGATACTAATGCCATGGTGTGTCTCCTTAAAACAAGGTTTGTTATTTATCTGAAACTTTTATTTTACCAATGGTGACGACTTTCATTGCATTCGTGCCGCCACCTTCATCACCCAGTAAATCACCGCGGGTGATAATAATTCGATTCCCATTTGCCACAATTCCCTTTTCTTCCAGTAAGTTAGCCACCTTAAGACTCATGTTATAAGGGCCAATTTTCTCAAAATCAATACTGGTCGGATATACACCTCTATATAGAGTCACTTTGCGACGAGTACTTTCTCGCGGGCTCAGTGCATATATCGGGATGCCGGAACTGATTCGGGACATCCATAATACAGTTGAACCGGATTCAGTCAATGCTGCAATAGCATCTACATTGAGATGATTAGCTGTGTACATGGTTGCCATTGCAATAGCCTCATCCACACGGCCGAAAGTCAGGTGCACCCTGTGATCCGAAACTTTCGCCCGGTGATGTTGCTCAGCTGATTCACAAATCCTGCTCATGGCTTTAACAACCTTCACAGGGTGTGCTCCAGCCGCAGTTTCACCGGATAGCATAACCGCATCAGTACCATCATGTACTGCATTGGCGACATCAAACACTTCCGCACGTGTTGGAATCGAGTTTTCTATCATCGACTCCATCATCTGCGTAGCTGTAATCACCACGCGATCAAGTTCGCGGGCTCGATGAATCAGGTCTTTCTGAATAGCAGGTAATTCTGCATCACCCACCTCGACACCCAGGTCGCCACGGGCAACCATAATAGCATCAGAGGCCAGAATAATTTCATCAATACACTCAAGGGCTTCGGCACGTTCAATCTTAGATATTATGCCGCCATGCCCCCCTGCTGCACGTAATAATTTCCGTGCCTCGTTAATGTCATCCGCACTTTTCGGAAAAGAAATAGCAACATAATCTGCCTGTATTGCTGCAGCAGCCTTAATATCCTCTTTATCCTTGTCTGTCAGCGCAGGCGCGGACAAACCACCACCCAGAAGGTTAATACCCTTCTTATCTGATAAAATGCCAGTCTGCGCAACAATACAGTGTATTTTTGAACCCTCGACTCTATCTACCTCGAGAACCATGCGACCATCATCAAGCAACAAGGTATTACCCGG
>JAOUQA010000363.1 GCA_029879605.1 Gammaproteobacteria bacterium | reverse complement strand
TGAATCCAGGAAATCTATAGAACTGGATCCAAATTTTGCTGATGGTTATGGCTTGCTGGCGACGGTGTTAAATTATGCTTCGCAACCTGAACAGGCACGTGATGTAATGGCCAGGGCTATTCAGCTGAATCCGCGCCATCCATTTATTTATAAAATAATTCAAGGCGAAATACATTTTAATTTGCGTGAATATGATCAGGCAATCGAGTTCTTTAATCAGGCGCTGGAGAGAAACCCTGTTGCAGAGGAGCCGCGCTTGTGGCTGGCAGCTGCCTATGCATATCAGGGGCGTATTGATGATGCCAGGTGGGAACTGGAACAGATTAATGGAACCGATGAGGTGACTATTGAATATTTTGAACGGGTAATTCCTTTAAAAGATCCGATGCAACGTAAACATCTTATCGATGGGTTATACAAAGCCGGTTTGAATATGTAAATTATTTGTGTTCTTCAGCGCGTTCGGCACAGTCAATACAGTATTCTGCATAAGGTATAAGTTGTAAACGTGCACCTGGTATCTGTTTACCACATTCAAGACAATGGCCATAACTGTCATCTTCAATACGTAATAAGGCATTATCAATCAGCATAACAAGAGCGCTGGCTTCCTGGTCCAGGGAAGTGAGCACATCATCGTTTTCACACTGGGTTGCCTGTTCGGCAAAATCCTTTTCTACCGCCTGATTCTCATGCCATTTGTCAGCATGGATGGCATCTCTGCGCTGTGTATATTCGTTACGCAAACGAATTAACTCTTGTTTGAAATCCATAATATAGCCTTGTTAGTGGCAATGTAGTCGATGAAAAATACTATTTTTACATTTTGGGCAGGGAGGTATATGACCAGCCCTGTGAAAATGGAGTTGCTTACCGCACTGATCACAGATTAGAACACCGGGTCCACAAATCTCACCGGTATGATATTCTGCATTTTCAGCACTGGTTTTGAGTTGATTCAGTTGTACTGTGGTCTGGTCTGCGGCTTTCTGTAATTGTTCAAGTAAATAATCTTCAATAATATCAGTATCAATAGCCAGCCATTTTTTTAGGTCATCACCTGTTTCAGAAATATAGGATGCTGCTTCGATAAGATCACGTTTTAGATACCGGGAAATTTTTTCTGCCTCAATTTCAGTTAGCTCACCCAGCTCCGATAGCCTTTCACTACTGGCATCAATAATTTTATGTAATACCGGGCCGGTCTTATCTTTCAGACGATGAGCTTCATCTAGCGCTTTTTCCAGTAATAGCTCGTAGGCTGTACCCAGTACTTCAATCGGATCACGTGGTGGTGGTAATTGGGACATGCTTTTTTTCCTCATTTACAATTATTAAAATACACCCATAGACATGAAAAATATTGATATTGAACAATAAGTTAGTCTAAAAGAAAGCGATATTGCGAGTAGATGATAAAGCTTGAAAAATGAGAACTTGAGATAAATCCGGCTGATAAATTGGCTATAATTAACTGATCAAATTTTGATCTATTTTCCCTGGTGATATTGAATGTATAAAAAATACCTGTCTATAGCAGGGGCAGGCTTACTGTCAGTTCTGCTGATGTCCTGTGCATCGATACAGTTACAAACCCAGCTTATTTTTAGACCCGGTGCAGATATTGAACGAATTGAAGCGGCCTGTGTTTTGTCAGGCTCAGACTCCAGGCTTATAGCGGTCAAAAATAATTCCAGCCTGAATGCAAATAGAATCAGTTTGTTGAACTGGAATGGATACAAGAACCAGGCTGAGAGCTGGGATAAGGATTTTACGTCACTGACAGATGGGCAGGATATAATTTTGTTACAGGAAGCATTGGTAGATGACAGGCTTTACCAGCTTTTAAAAAACAAAAATCTTTACTGGAATTTAAATGCCGCATTTTATTATGCGGGTAAAGAGACGGGTGTTTTAACCGCGTCAAAAGTTGATGCTATACGCACCTGTGGCATTAGAACCACTGAGCCTGTAATAAGAACACCTAAAACTGCCCTGGTTAGTGTGTACGCTCTGAATGGAATGGCGACAGACTTGATGGTGATTAATATACACGGTATTAATTTTTCACTGGGTACCGGCTCATATAAACAACAGATTGATGAGGTTATCAGGCATGTTAAGCATCATCATGGTCCGGTGATAGTTGCAGGGGATTTTAATAACTGGAATGATGCGAGAAATGAAATAATTAATACCATGATGGAAACTTTAACTTTACAGTCTGTTGGTTATAAAAATCATAAGCGGATTACTGTATTTGGGAATGTTATTGATCATGTGTTTTACCGGGGATTAGAGTTAATTGAAGAAAATACTGTTGAGGTAACATCTTCAGATCATAATCCTATCAGGGTTGTATTCAGGGCATTGCCTGAGCAATTTGCGCTGGTTGAGCATGAATAAAATAAAATCAGTATTAGTGGTTGTTATCATCTGTGCTGGGCTTATGCCTGCTTTACTTGTTGCCGACCGAGAATCCGAAATAAATTACTTGCTGAATTTTATTAGTGCCAGTGGCTGTGAGTTTATAAGAAACGGGAATCATTACACTGCAGCTGAAGCCAGGGAGCATATCGAAAAAAAATATAACTATTACAGATCCGATATTAATACCACGGAAAATTTTATAGCTTATTCGGCTACTCGCAGTAGCCTGTCAGGTAAATCGTACGAGGTGATTTGTGAAGGTGCGAAGCAGGCAAGTGCACAGTGGTTATTGGATGAGTTAAAACGTTATCGAAATAAAATGAAAACAGGATCAGCTGATTAATGTCCCATGGTATTTTTGTATGCCCGGGCATTTTTGAGTAGATAAATAATTATTAACAGGGCAGGCAAACCCAGTATTGATGAATAAATATAAAATGCA
>JAOUQA010000362.1 GCA_029879605.1 Gammaproteobacteria bacterium | reverse complement strand
GCAAGTGCTTCAATGGCATCAACAAAGTCCAGTCTTTCATATTCCATGATAAAGCCAATAGCATTGCCATGTTGCTGGCAACCAAAACAGTGAAAAAACTGTTTGTTCTGGCTTACGGTAAAAGAGGGCGTTTTTTCATTATGAAACGGGCAGCAGGCGATGTATTCCTTGCCGCGTTTTTTCAGGGCAACACGGGAATCGATGACATCAACAATATCAACCTGGTTGAGGAGTTCATCAATAAAATGTTGTGGAATACGGCCAGCCATTGGGACATATTAGCCGTAGTGACACTGGGTGCACAGGGCTTTTTTAAATTTTAAAACCCTGTGCAGTTTATAGATCAGTGATTGTGGATCAGGCTGCATCCATTAATGAGTCAAGTAAGGATTCCAGTTCTGCTGCCTTGGGTTTGACCAGCCAGAAATTAGCAATAAATTCACGGAAGTTATCCAGAATCTCCTGCCCCCATTCACTGTTGGTTTCAGCGACATAATCGGTAATGATCTGGCGCAGGTAATCCTTGTGAGGTTCCATGGTTTCAGTATTCAGACGATGAATATCCAGTAGTTCATGGTTGTAACGATCCACAAAGGTATTTTCCTGGTCCAGTACAAAGGCAAAGCCACCGGTCATGCCGGCACCAAAGTTAATGCCGGTATTACCCAGAACGGTAATAACACCGCCGGTCATATATTCACAACCGTGATCGCCAATACCTTCAACAACTGCTTTAGCACCTGAGTTACGTACGCCGAAACGCTCACCTGCAAGTCCGGCAGCATAGAGTGTGCCGCCTGTAGCGCCGTATAAACAGGTATTACCAATAATCGTGGTTTCATTGGTTTTGAAGCTGCTGTTTTGTGGTGGTGTAATAACAATTCGTCCACCGGTCATACCTTTACCAACATAGTCATTGGCATCACCTTCCAGGCGCATGTTCAAACCACCCGCATTCCAGACACCAAAACTCTGACCAGAGGTGCCGGTCAGGTTAATCTGAATCGGCGCATCTGACATGCCCTGGTTGCCATGACGTTTGGCGATTTCACCAGATAGACGAGCACCAATAGAACGGTCAGTATTACGTACTGTATAACTGAATTCACCGCCCGATCTGGACTCGATGGCTGACAGTGCATCTTTGACCATCTGCTCTGCCAGCTCACCCTTATCGAAAGGTTCGTTATGGGGTTCTACACAGTACTGTGGCTTATCACTGGCGATGCCACCATCTGACAGGATCTGGGACAGGTCCAGCTTGTTCTGTTTGCTGGTTGTACCTGGCAGGGTTTCCAGCAGGTCAGTGCGACCAATCAGGTCTGTCACTTTACGTATACCCAGCTTGGCCATCCACTCACGCATTTCCTGGCCAATAAAGCGGAAGTAGTTCATAACCATTTCAGCTTCACCGATGAAGTGTTCCATACGCAGTACTTTATGTTGAGTAGCGATACCTGTAGCACAGTTATTCAGGTGACAGATACGCAGGTATTTACAGCCCAGCGCAACCATTGGGCCGGTACCAAAACCAAAGCTTTCTGCGCCCAGGATAGCGGCTTTAATAACATCTAAACCTGTTTTCAGGCCGCCATCAGTCTGCAGGCGTACCTTGTCTCGCAGGTCATTGGCGCGCAGTGTCTGATGCGTTTCAGTTAAACCCAGTTCCCAGGGTGATCCCGCGTAGCGCACAGAGGTTAAGGGGCTGGCACCTGTGCCACCGTCATAACCGGAGATAGTAATCAGGTCGGCATAGGCTTTTGCGACACCGGCTGCAATGGTTCCCACGCCGGCTTCAGCCACCAGTTTTACGGAGACCAGTGCATCGGGATTCACCTGCTTCAGGTCATAAATCAGCTGGGCCAGGTCCTCGATAGAATAAATATCATGATGAGGTGGTGGTGAAATAAGCGCGACACCCGGTGTGGCAAAACGCAGTTTGGCAATCATCTTGTCCACTTTGTGGCCGGGTAGCTGACCGCCTTCACCGGGCTTGGCCCCCTGGGCAACTTTTATCTGTAGTACTTCAGCATTGACCAGGTAATGTGGTGTGACACCAAAGCGACCCGAGGCCACCTGCTTGATTTTGGACATCTTGTCAGTGCCATAGCGACTGACATCTTCGCCGCCTTCACCTGAATTTGAGCGACCGCCAAGGCGGTTCATTGCCTGGGCCAGTGCCTCATGAGCTTCTGGTGATAAGGCACCCAGTGACATGGCAGCCGAGTCGAAACGTTTGAAAATATCTTCCAGGGGTTCGACCTCGTTAATATCGATTGAGGTTGTATCGCCTTTAAGCTGGAACATATCACGCAGGACTGTGGCCGGGCGTTCGTTAACAACACTGGCGTATTTCAGGTAGTCATCATAACTACCGGACCGAACAGCTGTGTGCAGGTTCTGGATGACGTCAGGGTTGTAGGCATGGTATTCGCCATCGTGGACATATTTGAGCAGGCCACCCTGTGACGGTTTTTTACGGGTATTAAAGGCCAGTGTTGTTAGCTGGCGGCTTTCGGTTTCAAGATCTGCAAAACCTGCACCCTGTATCCGGCTGGTGGTATCGGTAAAACACAGGTCAACGACTTCATCGTGCAGGCCGACTATTTCATATAACTGGGCACCACGGTAACTGGCAATGGTTGAAATACCCATTTTTGAAGTGATTTTGAACAGGCCCTTGTTAATACCCTTACGGTAGTTTTCACCCAGGGTTTCAAGTTCGAGGTTTTCAATTTCACCGGTACGTACCAGGTCATTCAGGCATTCATAAGCCAGGTAGGGGTAAATGGCTGTGGCACCATAGCCGATCAGTACAGCAAAATGATGCGGGTCACGGGCGGTAGCTGTTTCGATAATCAGGTTGGCATCGCA
>JAOUQA010000361.1 GCA_029879605.1 Gammaproteobacteria bacterium | reverse complement strand
CATATTTACCGTCTATCTCTATGCAAAATTCAGGAGCAGATGACGCGCCGCTTGTGTTACTAAACGCACTAATTGACCCTATGGCGTCGATACGTTTACCTAACGTGAAAACTTTAGTATCAGGTACGTTTACCAGAGGTTCGCTTGTTGTATTTGTATTAATTATACCTTTAACCGTTTTCCTAAACGGAACCGCTCGAACATAATTCCTATCCAACCCAGCAAGGGCTTTAACACTTTGAATAGTTCCTGCGTTATAAACAGCAGGAAATAACGCCGATTTATCTTCAGTCCAATAAGCTACTTCTGATATCTCGCCGCTGGTGTATTGTGGAAGATGTGCGCCGCTTTCGTCATACTTGACCGAATACCATTTGACTGTTGCATTACCACTTGCGTTTACTTCAAGATCACCGAATGATATTTTTTTCGTCGCTGTTGCCCCTGCAAGTCTGCCAGCTCCATCGAATACAAGGATATTATTGACATATACGGAAAAATCATCCCCTTTTCCAGTAATTCTGACGACAGAATTTTTAGTAAAATCATGCTGAAAATACCCTAAACTACTGCCTGAATACACCTCACAATAATATTCGTGCATCCATAAATATATGCTTTTTACACCATCTTGAACAAAAACACTTGTTGACGCGAAGTTAGTAGTATTTGTGGATTTACTAATTTGTAATTCTGCTTCAACTATCCACCCTGTAGCATTATTAATAGTGGTAACTTTTTCATAATAACCTGTGTCTAAAGATCCAAACGCCCCACCGTTTTGATATCCTATACCATTTTCAAAATACCAACCACCAGCAACACCATTATAAGTCCAGCCTACAGTGGATGGATCAACGGACATATCTAAATCCTGTGTCCATGCAGGTGCAAGATTAAACCCACCACCGATAGCAGTATGCCCAAAATCTTTAAATGATTTATCAAAATGGAATGATTGATTAATCAGGGATACACCTTCAGCCTGCCCATCGACTAATAACTGCAAATAATCCTGCCCGTCATTCTCTGATCGATAGGCGAAACCAAATACATGATCGCCCACACTGATATCTGTCGTACCTGTAATAGTATGCTTTACAGTGTCCGACTCATATAGATCGACTTGCAAAAAACCTGTACCCGCATTACACCGCAACACAATACGATTACTATCTGTACTCACACCTGTATCGAGTATGGTTTTGTCTTTACCAAAAGTTGATCCAGCAATCAAAAACGATCCGCGCTTATGGTTTAAAAAGTTTTCATTTGCTGTAACAAAACCCGCTGATTGATTAAGTGTAGGTGATTCAAAGCATTTGATTTTACCATCGTTAAATATACCACCATCTTGTAATACTGTTGTGACTGGTTCGACTAAGAAGTTAAACGCTTCTGTGGGCGTATCTGTCCACGTAGGTGTCGCGTCCCCTCCATATAAGTGACCGTGTGGGTAAGAGTTAACATTATCGAAACGCCAGTACCAATAGTTAGCTGCGTCTACAACACCACTTGACTTACAAACAATATGATACTGTGTATCTGCTGTTAAGCTTGGCGCTATTGGGAAGGTAAACTTAACCCATTCACCCTCTGTGTTATCTGTGTGAATCCTTCCGTTTTGTGATGTTGCGGTTCCATTTATTATGACGGCGTTTGGATCTCCTGCTGTATCACTATAAAGATAAAGTTCTAAGTTATTAGTTGGATTACCTACTTTGCGTATTTTAATCCATACGCTTGCTACATCAGTATTTTGTGGAACTTTGAACCCTTGCGCTCTGTACGTAGTTGAAACAGACGAAGCGATCGCCCTTTCGGAAACGCTTCTAATGTATCCCGTAGCCATTTCACCTAATGAACCATCAGGCAAACCACCAATATTAGCTCCACCCCACTGCTGGTTAAAACTTGAAGGATAAACGCCTTGTGTATAAAGGTCTTCATAACCGCGTGAAGCGTCTGGATGAATTAAGAGGGTTAAAGAATCTTTGAATCTGTTTTGATATGCTGCTGCTGCTGTCGCACTTGATAATGCATTTGCTTCTGAAGTTGCTGCTGATTCTGCACTTGCTGCTGCTGAAGTTGCTGCACTACCACCATAATTATTATCACCATATATTTTTGTTACCGCATCTTGATCACTGATTGGATCTGAAACATTCTTTAAAACACGATTAGCAACATCAATTTTTCCATCTGGTGTTTCGCGGATAACACCTCTATCAATTTCTTGAATAATACCAGTAAGGCGATCAAAATCTGAATCAAGTGTATTTGTAGGTAATGCCGCACCTTCTGTATAATCATTTTGTCTTTCAATTACGCTTACCCGTTCAAGTCTAACTGTAACACCAGTGACAGGCGCAACATTAAAAGTCACATTACCACCTGTATCTTCACCGATCCCGGTTATAGTAAATCCTGAATTTTGTTCTACTCCATCAAAATAGACTTTTAGATCTGTATCTAAAACGACTTTAAATGTGAATGAAAATATTGTAGTTGAATCGTTCCCAGTATATTCATTAAGGGGAATTGTTGTGTTAATTGCCAATTAATTACTTCCTTGTATTTACCCTTCATCCTTGAAGGTTTGGTTACTAATATTTATCTAAATCAGTCAAATGAAGAAGTAAATTCATATTGAATTTCTTCTCCGCTTCCCTGTTGCCAATCATTGATAATTTGCCCTGCTCCTGACTGTTCTCCATTTAACGGTATATGACAAGGTAATTCATGGATCGCACTTGCTACTGAATCAATAAAATCATCTTTCTGATTTCGTGTACTTGGATCAAAGTCTCTTAATTGAGATTTGAACTTATTTGATACTTTTTGATGAACGTATATAAGACCTGCTGAAAGGGGT
>JAOUQA010000359.1 GCA_029879605.1 Gammaproteobacteria bacterium | reverse complement strand
GCGGGTGATCCTGCCTCTGCTTTGCTGTTGACTGGGATGGGCGTTGATAGCCTGAGTATGAGTGTCGGTAGCCTGTTAAGAGTTAAATGGGTGATACGTTCATTTACCCGTAAACAGGCAGAGCAATTACTGTCCCAGGCCCTGCTGATGGAAAAGGCTGCCGATATTCGTCGGTTGCTTAACCAGGCACTGGAACAGGCAGGACTGGGTGGCCTGGTGCGAGCTGGAAAATAACATGAATTGAAAATTTTGTTTTTTTATACCTGGGTTGCAGGGTAATTTCCGGTTTGTTATTAATCATTTTCAGTTGTATTGATTGTTTGATAAGTATTTATTGTTTCGTGATCATTTTTTTCAGCTGTAAATTCTTCAAAGATATGTTCGCTGATGGTGAAAACCAGTAAGGCAATTACCAGCTCGATGATAAAACTTATAGTTTCATAAGTGGCCTCGCTTACCACGGGTCGGGTAGCAAACAGGCCCCACAGGTTTGAGAATTCACGGACTTCAACAAAATGCTGTACGACTTTGGTGGATAAAATAGCCATGGTTAGTCCAATGGAGTTTTCAACCATGGTTTTGCCACAGCGTTTGAACCAGTTTTTTTTCTGGTGAATTTTCAGGAATTCATTTTTTGTAAACCGGGCGCCTTTTTGAGTGACAGGCAAAACTTTATGTTTGCAAAAACTGCCGGATAAAATGAGGCCTTGTCTGGTTTTTGGAATGACCTGGCTGTTAATAAAAGAACAGGATTTTAATGTCAGTTGTATGCATGACGTTTTAACTGTCTGAATAGTGTTTTTCACCTGGATGCCTTTACGTACTAAGCCATCCAGATGATATTCCTGGATGGGGTTATTCTTGTATTAAGTGTTTAATCATTTATGTTCCTGAACAGGAGATTTTTTCAATTGATTTAATTAAAGCAGAATTAGTTTATTTCTGCTGTTTGGGGTTCTTCTTTTTTAGCTGCCGGTTATTTTTTCTTTTGCTGCTCGGGTTTCTTTTTTCGCCTGGCTGCTTCAGTGTTTTTGCTATTATCGCTAAAAATAAAACGCCCTGCCAGTATGCAGCCTTTCATGCCGGGATCACAGGGTCGGTTTTCGACTCGCTGGCATTTGTTATCTGCCTCATGGGGACAGCCCCAGCCACCACTCATAGTATTATTCCCGGTTGAACCTGTTTTAATTATAGCCCTGATTGGGGTTAATGAAATACGCCCGGGTATTTTTGTGAACCTGCTCGTGATTTATTAAAGTGTCTTTATCAAACCAGTTGACTTCATCATGCTGCTCATCGATCTGGATATGGTCATGGTCTTTCAGTTTATAGTGATGACCTAAAGCAACATAATGAGTGTTGATGTCCTGTGCGTTGGCGAAATTATCATCATAAATATGATCATAAGCTCCTATGAGCCGGGCTTCATGCAGGTTGATTTCAAATCCCAGTTCTGTTTTTGAAATCCGTGTCATGGCCTGGGCCAGGGTTTCGTTTTTCCTGATGCGACCACCGGGTACGAACCAGTATCCCTGGGCCGGTTTGTTGTTGCGCCTGCCGAGCAGTATTTTGCCTTCCGGGTTTTCAATAACCAGGTCAATGGAAACCAGTGGGGCTTTATCAATAATATTAAGAAAATCTTTTTCAGAAAACTTTTTCGATGACATTCTAATGCTTGCTGTAAGTTCTTTCGATGTACTGGTTTAACAGTTGCTGGAATTCTTCCGCAATATGATCACCCTTGAGGGTCACGGTTTTTACACCGTCTTCATAAACCGGGGCAACCGGTTTTTCTCCTGTGCCAGGCAGGCTGATACCAATATTGGCGTGCTTGCTTTCGCCGGGGCCATTCACTACGCAACCCATGACAGCCACTGACATGCTTTCTACGCCCTGGTACTGGTTTTTCCATTCGGGCATTTTTTCACGCAGGTAATGCTGAATCTTTTCTGCCAGTTCCTGGAAGTAGGTGCTGCTGGTGCGACCACAGCCGGGGCAGGCGGTAACCAGGGGAACGAAGTGACGCAGGCCCATGGTCTGTAAAATTTCCTGGGCTACGATAACTTCTTTAGTACGTGCCGCACCGGGTTCCGGGGTTAAGGAAATGCGAATAGTATCGCCAATGCCATCGTGTAATAAAATCGCCAGTGCTGCGGTTGAAGCGACTATACCCTTGGAACCCATGCCGGCTTCGGTGAGTCCCAGGTGCAGGGCGTAGTCGCATCGGTTTGCCAGTTCACGGTACACGGTAACCAGGTCCTGAACATCCGACATTTTGCAGGACAGGATAATTTTATTTTTTGCCAGTCCCAACTGTTCGGCCTGCTGGGCACTTTCTATCGCTGAACGTATAACCGTTTCAAACATGACGTCTTTAGGGTCAGCCGGTTCTGTTCGTTGAGCATTCTCATCCATTAACCTGGCCAGCAGTTCCTGGTCCATGCTGCCCCAGTTGACACCAATACGCACTGGCTTGTCATACTTCACTGCAAACTCGATCATGGTGGCAAACTGTTCATCGCGTTTTTTGCCGCGCCCTACATTGCCGGGGTTAATACGGTATTTATCCAGGGCTTCAGCACACTCAGGGTACTGGCTTAACAGTTTATGACCGTTGAAATGGAAGTCACCAACCAGGGGTACATTAATACCCATATGTTTTAAGCGTGCCTTGATACCGGGTACAGCCGCTGCAGCTTCAGCGGTATTGACAGTGATACGTACAATTTCAGAACCACTGGCGGCCAGTTCAGCAATCTGTGCCGCCGTGGCAATCTCATCTGCTGTGTCGGTGTTTGTCATGGACTGGACTACGACTGGTGATCCTCCGCCAACAGTAACATTGCCAACCTGTACGGTAATGGACTGGCGTCGAGTGGTAAAT
>JAOUQA010000360.1 GCA_029879605.1 Gammaproteobacteria bacterium | reverse complement strand
GTTGGCCAGGTGATAAAAGGATGGGACGAAGGTGTAAAAGGAATGAAAATAGGCGGTAAACGCAAGCTGACTATTCCGCCAGAAATGGGATATGGTGCATCTGGTGCGGGTGGTGTTATTCCTCCGAATGCAACCTTGGTATTTGAAGTCGAGTTATTAGAAATCAGATAAGAATTTTTATTGTTTAAAATAAAAAGGCGCAGTATTAACTGCGCCTTTTTTTGTATAGTGAAATTATTTTACCAGTTAGCAGTGGTGGTTGTTAAACCAGTATCGAGTGAGATGCTAGAGCATGTGTAAGTAACAATTGCGCTACTGCTGGCGGCACCTGTCAGGGTAATTACGCCACCATCAGGAATATCACCGTTAGGACAGGTTCCGAAGGTGATTGATGTTGTTGTAGCAATCACAGCATAGCCATGGGCGGGGTGATAAATACTTCCAGTGATAATAAATGAGCCACTGGTTTTGCTTAGGATGAAATTATCAAGACGGTAGATCTTGCCATCAGCACCTGTAAAATCAGCAGCCATGTTATAGCTACCTGAAACACTTGAAAGGGAAATATTTTCCAGTGTATCGATATCACCAGTGTTGCTATCAGTCAGGGTGAAATCCGTAAGTTGAGCAATAAAACTGCCAGAGGCTATATCACCCGTAACACCAACTACACCATTCAGTATTTTGCCTGTGCCGAGATTACAGTTGCTGAATGTAAAATCAATACTGCTATCAAGATTGATGCCGGGGGTTACAGAGCCACCAGTTGTGCAGGGGTCTGAGGATTGCAGGGCAGACATTACTGTAGCGGATTCCTCACTGGCCAGGATGCCATAAATAGCTGCTTTAGCCAGGTCGGCAGATGTGTTGTTATCAATAGTTGCCTGGGAGGTGGAACCTGAATAATTTACCGTGGTGTCGTTGGATTCACTTTCAAGACAGCCGGTTAACAGTAAACTTGAAAACAGGGCTGAAGTGATCAATAGTTTATTTTTCTTCATGATAAAACCTTATTGTGTAATAGAGTGTAAAGTATGAACTGTATATATGACACGTGGAATGAATGGTTAATGTTCCATGAAAAGTGTGACCTGGTTATCAAAAATATAGTTGTTCTGTTTATGATGAATGCTCAGAAAAAGTAATAATTCTTCTTGTCTGGATAGATAGGGTAAAGAGTGATAATCATTTGAAGAGAAATATTTATTATAAGTTTAGTTGAGCTGCCTGATATCAGGTATTTATGATTAGAGAAGGTCAGCTAGTTAATATGTGGCACTGCTTATTTATGAATTAAAAATAATTTATTAAGCCTACTGAGATATTGCTGTGATAAGAGTGACTACGTGGTTCAAAAATTGTAATGCTTGAAGAACCATTGAAAAGTGTCCTCGAGTTGCTTTTACCAAATTTCCAGTGTTGGTAGCCGATATTGAAATAAATACTTTGTTGGTCAGAAGTTCGACTTGTAAATGAAAGACTCATGTTAATTCCGGCCCTGTTGCCCAGTGATAATTCAGGGTAGCCATAACCCTGGTTTCTTAAGTCAATAAATATGCGTCCATTAAGGGTATGTAAGATTCCTATTTCAAAACTCATATTCTGGTTATCATTTTGAAATATCATGGTTTGTATTCCTGCTTCAAATGACCACCAGCTATATTCTTCGTAAAGTCCATTTATACCATTATTGGCTTGAATATCTCGTTGCCAGAATGTATGAGCAATTTTAGTGTAATAATTATTTTTATCTAACCCATCATTGAAAGGAAAGAGTCGTTGGTAACTGGTAATGTATAGTGTTTCATATGTTTCAGTTGCATGTGGTGCACCTGCCTGGGTATGCCCATCATAATCAACAACGCCATGAGAGAATGTGAAATCAAGATGATTATCTCCCCGGTTGTAGGTGAGATTAATTCCGGGGATAAAACCAGTTTCATGATTCAGGGATGCGCCGGTATCCGAAAATTCTTCGTAGTTAAAATACAGGAGCTGGCCGGAAATAGAGAAATTGTTATTTGCTGATAATAGACTGGAATAAAGAAGGATAAATAAGGCAGGAATAAAATATTGAACCATGGGATTATTATGCATTAAATCTCAAAATAAAAAAACGCAGGCAAGGCCTGCGTTTTATGGTTTATAGGTAGGATTTTATTGTGGCCAGTCAACACTGATACTGCCTGTAGCGGCGCCATCGTTATAGGTTCCATCATAACCTGTGCAATCGCTACGGAAAACAATGGTTGCTGATGATGAATTAGTTAAGTCTTCTGTAGTAATGTGAATTGAGCCTCCATCAGGATGACCATTAGTACAACCAAGAGTAATTCGTGAAGCGATCATGTTTACAGAGCCATGATCCGGATGGTAGAAAGTGGCGTTTATGTTGAAGGACCCGTCATCAAAGTTTGTTGTGATACCCACGTCAGCCATACGGTAAACCTGGCCATCCGATCCTTCAAAATCTGTTGAAATTGAGCAGGTAGTCATTGAGGTACCACAGGTGACAGTCATATTAATGTTTTCAATACTGCTCCCATCATTGATTGAGAAGTTTGAATATTGAATAACCGTTTGAGAGGTGGTTTGGCTGAACCTGATAGTACCATTCATGATGATAGTGCCAAACATTACATCTGAGTAACATAAATTATGAAGGGTCATGCTGCCATTTAGGGTGCCGTTGGTTTGATAATTATTTATAAAGCTGTCACTGACTGTTATAGAGCCGCCACAGAATAAACCGCCAAGCGCAGGATCAGTGTAGCTATAAGTAATAGCAACAGGTAAATCTACCCCAGGTATATTGTTTCCGACAGTATTGGCAATATCGACAAGCATGGAATTAAGCTGGTTGGTATTAGATGTTATATTAATG
>JAOUQA010000358.1 GCA_029879605.1 Gammaproteobacteria bacterium | reverse complement strand
TCATCTGCACAGGGCTGGACCGTGTGCGGTTTTTCTTCGAACTGGGTAATCTTGTGTTGTCCATTAGTTGTCATGATGCCAAATTGATGTGCTTCATTAACTGGAACTTTCATACAGGCGACGGTGACATCGGCATTGAGTGACTTATGGGTTTCCAGCATAGACGCGTAATCCATACGGTAAATATGATCGCCGGATAAAATAAGCGTCCATTCAGCATCGCTACGGTCCAGCAGGTAGTTGTTCTGATGTATGGCATCTGCCGTACCCTGGTACCATTTATTACCATGGCGCATCTACGCCGGTACCGGTGTGATGTATTCACCCAGTTCCGGGTTAAAAATAGACCAGCCATCACGCAGATGTTTTTGCAGGGAATGTGACTTGTACTGGGTGAGTACCAGGATTCTGCGTAGACCGGAGTGCAGGCAATTGGTCAGTGTGAAATCGATAATGCGGTATTTGCCACCAAAGGGAACAGATGGTTTGGCACGTAGATGGGTTAAGGGTTGAAGACGTGAGCCTTCACCGCCGGCAAGTATGATGGCAATTGTATTATCAATCATGATTTATTACCTGGTCGCTGTTGTTTTACGTCCGCGCTATTTTGGGGCGCAGGCGCGTGGTTTGAATTCATTTTGCTAACTTGTTGTGCAAAAGATGGCTTCAGACTGACTGAATGCATTCATTTCCTGCACACAGGTTGCAGTGCATAAGTCATACCAGATTAACTATCATATGAAGATATTTTCATAATCACATACAGGGATTTTAAGAGTATGATATTCACAGTAAGTTAATTCAATTCAGCCATGCTGGTATAGAACTTGCTCTTTGTTTATCGAGGGTAAAGATACTGGCTTATTAAACTGATGGCTTAAACAAATGGGTGAAATATGAAAATAGCAATGATAGGCCTGGGCAAGATGGGTGCAAATATGGTGCGTCGACTGGTCGGTGATGGACATGAAGTCGTAGCCTATGATGTGGATCCGGATACTACCCGTGTCCTCGCAGGTGAACTGGATCAGGTAACCGCTGCCAGTACACTGGATGAATTAATTGCTTTACTGGAGCCGCCACGTTCTATCTGGTTAATGGTGCCCCATCAGTTTGTTGATCAAAGTATCGAAGCTCTGCTTCAGGCCGGGATGATAAAAGATGATTGCCTGGTGGATGGTGGTAATTCAAATTTCAATTTATCCAGGCAGCGTGCTGAGAATTTGCAGGCCCAGGGAATACTGTTTATTGATTGTGGTACTTCGGGTGGCGTCTGGGGGCTGGAAAATGGTTATAGCATTATGGTGGGCGGTTCGGATCGGGCAATAGACAGACTACGTCCAGTATTTGAATCACTGGCACCGGCAAAAGATCAAGGCTGGGGACATGTTGGGCCTGCGGGGGCCGGGCATTATGTGAAAATGGTTCATAATGGCATTGAATATGGAATGATGCAGGCTTTTGCCGAAGGTTTTGAATTACTTGAAGCTAAAAAAGAAATGGATCTTGATTTACAGCAGGTAGCTGAAATCTGGCAGCATGGTAGTGTAGTACGTTCCTGGTTACTGGATTTAATGGCGGATGCGTTTAAAGATGACAGTAAGTTATCTTCATTAAGTGATTATGTTGATGACTCTGGTGAAGGTCGCTGGACAGTTCAGGATTCCATTGACCTGGCAGTACCTACACCGGTGTTAACACTGGCATTGCAAATGCGTTTTCGAAGTCGCCAGGATATATCATTTGCCGGCAAGGTACTGAATGCCATGCGTGCAGGATTTGGCGGTCACAGTATTCGTCCCACAGAATAAAGGTAAGCGAACATCGTGGAAAATGACGACATCAAACCTTGTTTGGGTGAACCCACAGAACCCACCAATATTGTTATTTTTGGTGCCGGTGGTGATTTAACTAAACGAAAACTGATTCCTGCCCTGATTAAAATGTTGCGTTGCAACCTGTTGCATCCTGATAGCAAAATTATTGGCGTCGCAAAAGGCCGAAGTAGAGAGCAATGGATAGAAAGCCTGCACCAGGGGCTTGAGAAATATGCCGAGATACAGGTTAGTGATCAGCAATGGCAAACATTTTCAAACATGCTGAGCCTGGTGCCAGGTGATTTGCAGGATGACCAGACTTATTTAGATCTTGCAGCCTCACTTGAACAGCTGAATGACCATACGAATGCAATGTTTTATTGTGCTGTGCCACCTGGCTGGTACACCACGATTGCTTCAGCTTTGCATAAATTTGGCCTGGCAGATGAAACAGAAGGCTTTCGTCGAGTCGTCATTGAAAAACCCTTTGGTATGGATTTACAAAGTTCCCGGCAACTTAATTACGAATTGCAGCTGGTATTAGATGAATCCCAGATATACCGGATTGATCATTACCTGGGTAAGGAGAGTGTGCAAAATTTATTAGTCTATCGTTTTGCCAATAGCATCCTGGAGCCATTATGGAACAGAAATTTTATTGATCATATTCAGATTTCCGCGGCTGAATCCCTGGGTATTGAATACCGGGCAAATTATTATGAAAAGTCAGGTGCGCTGCGTGACATGATTCAGAGTCATTTAATGCAGGTTATGACCCTGGTGGCCATGGAGCCACCGGTTGAGTTTACCGCCGATGCAGTAAGGGATGAAAAAATAAAAGTATTACGTGCAGTACGGCCATTTAACCCGGATGATATAAAGCAACAGGCAGTCGCTGCGCAATATGGTTCAGGTTTCATTGATGATGAATCAGTCAGAGCCTACGTGGCAGAAGACGGTGTTTCTCCTGAATCGGTAACCGAAACATTTGCCGGGGTACGGTTTCATATTGATAACTGGCGCTGGCAAGGTGTGCCATTTATTCTCTGGACCGGTAAGCGTTTGCCT
>JAOUQA010000036.1 GCA_029879605.1 Gammaproteobacteria bacterium | reverse complement strand
CATGACCTTAATCGTTGCGGTATCGTCGGCACTCTGGGCTGCACGCTGCTGTTTAGCGTAATTTTTAGCTTCTTTGAATGCTTCAAATTCGTTGATTAATTCAAGCTGCTTAAGCATCGCAAGCTCAGCATTCTCGATACGAAAAACATAATAAGGCATAACTTAATCCTCAATAATCCCTAGTAAAATGGTCAGGTATTGTATCAGGCTATCCATTACGAGGCAAAACCGGTTATCCATGGCTCTTTAATAACTTTATACGATATAATTCAAAATTACGACTATATTCAAGGTTATAGCATTATGGATCAGGAACAATCGAAAGAACTTCAGGTACTCGTTACGATGCGCAAGGTTTTATCAAGCGTAATCAAAGACATAACCCCTGGCCCGGGGATGAAACACCCACTGAGCCAGCACACCATGGAAGATATACGTCAGTGTTTTGCATTGATAACTGCGCGTGAAAAAGAACTAAATGAGCTTGCAGGTATGCCTAGTCAACACAGACCACAATTTGCCGATGACCCGAACAAAGCCAATGTTGTCCAGTTCCATAATATGAATAAAAACAATAATGACAAATAACAGACACCTTGAAATTAACTTTTGAAAACAAATCCTTTCTAAAAAAATGGTTTAAAAAATACCCATTTGCCAAAAATGATTTATGGGGCAGTATCTCTGCAACCGCCGTTATGCTCCCTCAGGCTACAGCGTTTGGCATCGCTATCTGGGCTCCCTATAGCATCGACCCTGCAACAGGTGCACTGGCAGGACTAATTACAGCCATTTCGCTGTGCTTCTTCTCTGGTCTGAGCTTTGGCACCACCGGCATGATTAGCTCACCCACTGGCCCCACCATGGTTTTAATCAGTGGTGCCCTGTTTAGTTTAAGTAGCTATGGCATAACCGGTTCAGCCCTGTTTACCAATCTATCCATGTTGCTTTTTGTTTCAGGTATTCTGCAAATTCTCATAGGTATTTCCAATGGCGGTAAACTCATCAAATTTATACCATACCCGGTAATTAGTGGCTTTATGTCTGGTTCTGCCATACTGATGATTACCTCCCAGGCACACACACTGCATGTTGATGACTATGAGCAGGCACTAAATCTTGGCCTGTGGATTCCATGGTCAACTGCCCTGGTAGTTTTTTTCTCTATTATTTACATGCCACGTTTTATAACTCGATTGCCCGGGATTCTTTCAGGTTTAATTATCGGCTCCATTTATTTTCATTTTATGGTAGCCATTACAAATACGACTCTTCCTGCTGACTGGCTTGTTGGGCAATTGCCCCAGCTTTCCAGTATTCAGATTTTTAATACGAGTAACATACTTTCTCAAATTAACTGGGACATTATTCTCCCAGTTAGTTTTGCACTTGCCATATTATCATCACTGGATAGCCTGCTGACTTCAGTAGTTGCTGATGTAGCCACTGGTCAAAGACATAAAGCCAGGCGTGAGCTTGCAGGCCAGGGAATAGGACAGATGGTCGCTGCCCTGTTCGGTGGCGTGGCTGGTGCAGGCACTACTGGCGCCACTATGGTCTCTATTAATAGTGGAGGCCGCCACTGGGTTTCAACGATTAGCGCCTTTACTATTATTCTCATAATTATTGTTCTAGGTCCTATAGCTTCACTATTACCTTTAAGCGTACTGGCAGGCATTATTTTTTATGTTGCCATTTTTTCAATGCTGGAACGGGATATCCTGTCCTGGTTTCGTCGACGCACCAGTCGACTTGATGCATTTACAACCGTGCTTGTTATAGGCGTAACCGTTGCTTACAACCTTATGATTGCAGTAGCACTTGGAATTGGACTTGCTATTTTACAGTTCGTACGAGCTCATATTAAAACACCAGTCATACACCGCAGATCAAATATAGAACAGCACCCCTCATTACGCAGAAGAAATGAAAAAGAACGTGAATTACTAACAAAATACGCCAACCGGATTATTATTTACGAGCTCACAGGCAATCTATTTTTTGGCACGGTCGATCGCCTTTTCGAAGAAATGAATATAGACCTGAATCGTTCAGCACAGATAATTCTTGATATGGCACGTGTACAGCAGGTTGATCTAACAGCTGTAAAAATGCTCCAGCAAATGGCTGATCAACTACATAAAAGTAACGGTGAACTTATTTTTACAAATGTTCGAAGCGGCAAAGGGCTTAGTAGAAAAGTCGAAAAAACACTGCGCCATATCAGCCCTCAGCATGCAGGTGATTACCCAGTTAGAACTTTTATAGATGCAGATGAAGCAATTGAATATGCTGAAAACAAATTACTAGAACAACTTGGCACAGACACGGCCAGCGACCAATACGTTAATATTGAAGACAGCTCTTTATTTCACGGCCTTCCTGCTGAAACAATCAGTACTATTAAACGAATTATGAAACCGCAATCTTTAAACTCCGGTGACTATCTTTTCAAAACTCATGATTACGGACAGGAATTATTTGTTATCCTGAAAGGTGAAATTGATATCCAGCTTCCATATAGCAAAAACCACTATAAGCGTCTTTCTAAATTCGGACCTGGTTCATTTTTTGGTGAAATTGCTTTTCTTAAGCCCGGTTCCAGAACTGCTGACGCAAAGATAATTAAAAGTGCCGATTTAATGGTATTAAGCAGAGATGACTTTGAACAACTTCGAGCCCAGTTCCCGGATACAGCCATTAAATTACTTATTCGCCTGGGTCGTGAATTAAGTGACAGGCTTCGTTGGGCTGATACTGAGCTCCGGAGACTGTCTAACTAATTAACAGGCAATTTAGCTCGCAGAGCATCACGATCAAACCACCATTCATCTTCTTCAACAATGGCATTAAGGACCATACCCATCCTGGGTAAAAATACCTGCGGATCTTTTAATTCAAGTTTGTCCATCCAGAAGTTCAGCGCATCCTGTGACTTTACATCACTGTGTCTCTGGGCAACTTTTGCAATCATATTTGTTGTCAGAAAATTTAAACTATCCAGCTGATCTTCATCGCATCGCAACCCAACGATATAGTGTGCAGTAGCAGCTGCAACAGCTGCGCCATCTGAATTAGAAGGCGTTTCATCAATTATGTAGTTTAACATTACAATTGTATGCTCGGGATCAACCGGATAGGTTACTGACAACCAGACGCCATGAGCCAAAGCAGTTATTGAGGCCGGTTGATCAGTCTGGTATAAAATATCACATGCTTCTACAGCCTGAGGCCACATTTCATTTTCTATATAAATCACAAATGCTTCCCTGGCTTCATTCCAGGCTTCAATATTATTATTTAAACCTGATAATGCATTTGCCAGTTCAAGCTTAATATCTGCTTTTTCAACCTGACTTCTATCATCAGTTAAATCTGATAACATTTTCTTACATCTTGTAACTTCATTCTGTAAAAATAGCTCTGCATTTTTATCATCAGAAATTTCTAATACTTTATCATCTTTAATATCATCACTCATACTATATACTTCTCACTGTTTTCATAATGGCATGCTATTTTCTGCTTTTAACTGCATTTCCATCTGGATTAACTTATTCATATATTCAGGCCTTAAAGGGTGACCATCTTCAAGCATGCCCAGCTTTTCACCCGCTAATTTACATAAAGCTGCCTGCTGTTCAGGATGAAATAACTGCAATGCAACATTAAAGGACTCTTCACTTTCGCTTAGCAAAGATGCCACTAACTCATCTTCTTTTATAATAGAATCCGGGCGAATCATATCAACAACTATTTTATGCTCCAGCAGGGAAAAATGCTCACTTCTTGCCTTCTCCTCCATTTCAAGTTTCGATCTTGCCGTATAGTCATTACCAACACCTTTCCACATTGCTTTCATGATTGCACTAATCAAACGTACCAGCATTTCCTTGATTTCGCCCTGATCACCAGCCAGGCCAGCGCATTTTTCATAACTTTTATCAAGCTGCTCTTTTAATTTCAATACAACTTCTGGATCAGAAGTTACATCAAAATCCACAGCTTCCTGCACAAGATTTTGAAAATCATTCATAAAATCTTCAATTTCCACTTTATCTTTATACCTGGCCCTGCTCAAATCATCCTCACTAATAACATTATCCTCAAACAATGGATTCTCATATTTTCTTATTAACTGCCTCTCATGCATGCCTGGCATATTACTGAATTTCAACACTGTTGATTCTCCACAATTATTCTGTCAATTGTTCGCTCAAGTTTATGCTCATCTATCGGAAAAGGTATTATTGCGTAGACCTCAAAAATTGCCAGTAAGCGCTCTAACTGATGACCCTGATCCACTTCATAAAAAACAATCACATATATACCTGGAAGCCCCTGCACCGCAGCCATCAATGACTCAAGACTACTGGTACGATCCCTGAAATCTGACTGAAAATTAAATTCCGCAACAATTATATCGGGTTTTTCTTTTTTAATGTTTTTAATGGCCTTACGCATGCTACTAACTGTATCTACCTGAAATCCCTTACTTTTATACATGTCAGTAAAATCAGGATAACCCCCTAATTCGACGATAGATAATATTTTATTACAGGGCATTATAAGTATTCTTTATTAAATCAATATTATATCAGCCAAAAACTCTATTTTTGACTATAATTTATATCTAATTAATCAAATAGTTATCCTGTTTTCGCTTATTTCACAGGAACTTGTAACGTATGACTACCAGTGAACTAATCAAGCAGCTTTCAATTAGCCTTAATATTAGCCAGAAAGATGCTAAACAGCTTGTTTTCCAGGAACTCAATATTCTCAACGATATACTTGGCCAGGATAACCAGGTAATTATCAAAGGATTTGGTAGTTTTGGATTACGTAAATCTCGTAAATCATCAACTCCCGGCAATGTTTTTTTCAGGCCATCAAAAAATTTAAAATCATTTATCAAAAACTGGAGACCTGAATGACAAACAAGGTCTACGAAGGTGAAATCAGAAACAGGCTTGCCAATGATTGCAAGCTGACTAAGGTTTTTGCTCGCCAGTTCTCTAATGAATTTTTTAACACCATTCGACAGGGGCTACTTGATGATGGCTATGTTCGTCTTCACCAGTTTGGCAGCCTCAGACTTAAATGGTCAAAAGAACGCAAAGGTATACATCCTCAAACAGGTGAGCCAATTATTATACCTGCCCAACCTCGAATACAGTTTACTACCGCTAAGAATCTAAAAGATACAATCCAGAATTCTGACTACATCCATACAATAGCTGAAAGTTGTGCTAGTAAAACAACAATCACTGCATTCTATACCAGGGATTCAGCTGATGAACTATCAGATACAAATGATCCGGCACCATTTTATAATTCTAGAAATTACCTGCCTGATGAGATAATTCCCGAATCTGCACAACATATAAAAAAACAGTCTAACCATAAAATACTTGCAGCCAGCATGATGGCTGTCGTAATAACTGGCTATATTCTACATTCATTGAATACAGCGCCCATCACTACAGATAACCCAGGTAACACAACCATAGCATTATCTACTCAAACTCCGACTGTTAATACCATTTCTGATTCTGATCAACTATATATAAATTCAGAAACTGTTTTAGAGCAGAATGGAAGCACACTTACAGAAGCTCAACCTGCTACAGCAATCAACACAAAGGTAGATCACGAAGACGTAACAACTCAAACACCTACTACTTATCTTGGCCAGGCTTCAGATACTCAAACTTCTGTCTCATTGACTACAGAGACAACTTATGAAGCCGCAACCACTAAATCTTCTCCTGCTAATGCAGTACAAATTTCAAATACTGTTCTGGCAGATACAACCGCTTCAGTTCCTGAAGCAACTAATATTGATCATAACAGCAATATTCATTCGGATTCTGCATCATTAGATATTACTGCTCAACCGCTACAGGCTTCTGTCATACAGAATCAACATATAGTTAATTCTGAAGCAACAGCTGTAACAACATCAGTATATTTTAAAGAGCGCCCATATAAATTAAAGGATGGAAACAGTTTATGGAGACTTTCACAGAAGAACTATATTAATCCTTTTTACTGGCCACATATCTACCAGGCTAACCGTTATAAAATAAACAACCCTGATAAATTACATACTGGCAAGATAATTACATTACCAACATTATATGGTCATCCAGAAAAACTTACCGATCAAGACAAACGAAATATAGCAGAGGGCTATTTTCTAGCATATCAATATTATAAAAGCAAAAACACCCCTCAGCCTTACTTCGCACTACTTGGCGCTTTGAAATATGATCCTACAATTATTAAAAAGTATATATATGAAATAAGCGATGAAGACTGGAAAAATATTCAGCTTGTAAGTAACTAGCATTACTTCTTCTCACCACTTTATTAATTTTATCTAACTATTTTCTGTTATATTTCTAATGATTTTGTGTTATTTTGTATAAAATTTAACCGTCATAATTTAAATGAAAACAAACACAATTTGCCTTTTATCAGTCTTTCTGGCTAGTCAGCTACTTTATGGCTGCTCATTCGCCAGACTAACCGTTACAGCATCAATGCCCATGATAGAAGGCGGCTTTATCGCACTCAACAGAGAAACAGATCTCATCCTAGCTGAAGCTGCCATGCCGGCCAATATTGAACTTATAGAAGGTATGCTAATAAATGCCCCAGACAACATCAAATTAAGACTCTATGCTTCCCAGGCTTACTATGGCTATAGTTATGGATTTGTTGAAGACAATAACAAAGTACGCGCATCAAATTTATACTACAGGGGCTTTAAACATGGTATATCTGCATTAAAATACCATGGTTTAAACGAAGATCTACTCACTTTACCACTAGATAGTCTTCAGTCATTCGTTTCAAATCTTGATAATAATGCGACAGCCTCCTTATTCTGGACTGCTTCCTGTCTTGCCAAGTGGGTTGACATGAATAGAGACAAACCCGAAAGTATTGCACAAATGTCCCGAGCCAACATTTTAATGCAAAGAGTGCTTGAACTTGATGAAAATTTTTTCATGGGAGGCGCAAAACTATTTTTCGCTGTCTATTATGGCAGTAAACCACCTATACTTGGAGGGGACTATCAAAAGTCCGAACATTATTTCTCCATGGCTAGATCATTTAATTCTGATAAATTACTTCTTGTTGATCTTCTTCAAGCTCAGTATCTTGATCGACAACTACTTAATCGAAAACAATTTATAACCAGGTTAAATAAAATTCTTGAAACACCAGACAATATTTATCCTGACCAATCATTATTGAATATGATTGCAAAAAGAAAAGCTACTTTATTTCTCAAAAAGGAATCTACGTGGTTTTAAAGCAATTACTGTTATTATTTATATTTATTCATTCAGCATCAGTATTTGCCAAAGATTCATATGTCTTAAAATTTGCCACTCTCGTACCACCAGATACTGCATGGATGAATGAAGTATCAAACTGGAGTAACATATTAAATTCTCAGAGCAATGGCAGGCTAACACTTAAAATTTATCCTGGCGGAGTAATGGGCGATGAACCTGATGTTCTTAGAAAGATCCGCAGCAATCAGCTCCAGGGGGCTTTCTTCACAGGCTATGGCGTAGGCCGCATTTATTCACCTGCACGGGTACTCGAACTCCCTTTTCTCTTCAAAACCTCTCAGGAATCTGATTACGTTCGTGACCGGCTAATGCCTGAAATTGAAAAAGGATTTAGCAAAAACGGTTTTAAATTACTAGGCTGGCCAGAAGTTGGGTTTGTCCACTTCTTTTCCAAAAAACCTATTCATTCACTTAATGATTTAAAACAATCACGCATATGGATATGGCAAGGAGATAGACTCGGGGAATCATTTTCAAAAGCAGCCAATATTTCACATATACCCTTATCAATTATCGATGTATATACTCAACTATCATCCAAACACGGCTCTATTGACACCGTCTACAACTCCCCCTTTGGAGTCCTGGCAATGCAATGGCATACCAAGCTTAAGTACGCATCAAACATCCCTTTCACAAACGCCATCGGCAGCTTTGTTGTCAGCAACCAATTTTTTAATAATCTCCCACCAGACCTCAGGACTTTACTCTCTAGAACTGGAAAAGAAACAGCCAATCGTATTAATATTGTTTCGCGTTCAGACAGTATAAAAAGCATTGACTTACTAAAAAATAGCGGCATTAACTTTATCTGGAACTGGACAGATCACGAAGAAAATGAAATGCAACAAATACGTGATACTGCATTAATGCAGCTTTCTCAATCAGGTTATATATCTGAAGAAATCTTCAATCGAGTCAATGTATTACTAAAAGAATATAAATCATCTAGTCGCCAATAACATGTCTAATATCATTTTATATGCCACCAGATTCAAATCCTTACTCGTTTATTTCGAAAAGACATTAATTATAAGTAGCTTCATTTTACTACTCATTCTTACGTCTACCCAGCTTATATCAAGAAATCTCTTCGACTCAGGCTTTCCAATTTTTGATATTATCTCAAGACATATTATATTTTTTATTATTTTTCCAGGTGCTGCTTTATCCTGTGAGGGCAATAAAAATATCAAGCTTGATATATTAACTCCTTTGCTATCCACTCACATGCTAACAACACTGCAAATGCCACTTGCGTTTATTTCATCAATCGTATGTTTTACTTTTGCCTGGTATTCAGGATCATTCTTTATTGACGAACTTAAATATGCTGCAGTTAACGAACAGTTTTCTGCCTATATGACAATCTCAATACCTGCAGGATTTTTCCTACTGGGCATTCATTTACTCTTACTTTCCATCACTAACCAATCCTTACATTCTTCCAAGGCATCTATCGAACCATGATAGTTCTTTTATTAATACTTTTAGCGATAATTGGCCTGCCATTATTTGTTGTTCTTTCAGCAGGCGGCATGTATGCAAGTCTGAATAATGATCTTGACCCTGTTATTCTAATAATTGAAATGTACCGGTTATCTAATTACCCAAACTTAATTGCTATTCCACTATTTACACTAGCCGGCATAACAATGGCTTCAGGAGGCGCACCTAATCGTTTAATCTCTTTATTCAATGCACTATTTGGCTGGATGCCAGGTGGAATGGCTATTGTATGTATTTTTTCATGCGCTTTCTTTACTGCATTAACAGGGGCATCTGGCGTTACTATAATTGCACTAGGCGGATTACTATTTCCACTATTAATACATACGAAATATACAAACAAATTTACAACCGGCCTTCTCACATCTTCAGGGTCACTCGGTTTATTATTTCCGCCCAGCATGGCTATTTTACTTTATGGCATAGTATCTGGTGTATCAATCGATGAGCTTTTTCTTGCAGGTTTAATACCGGGACTTATCTTACTAATCTTACTGTCTCTATATAGTTTTATATCTGCAAATTCATATCCTGCCCCAGATCAGTCATTTTCTTTTTACAATTTAAAAATCGCATTATACGGTTCTATCTGGGATATCTTACTACCTGTTATTATTATATTCGGTATATTTAGTGGCTTCCTTACTATTACTGAAGCAGCCACTTTTACCGCTATTTATGCTTTATTTATTGAAACAGTTATTTATAGAGAAATTAGTCTCACTAATGACCTCAATTCAATCTTCATTGAAACAGGTGCGCTAACTGGCAGTATTTTAATAATCCTGGCAGCTGCTATGGGTCTAACCAATCTAATTGTTGATAGTCAATTACCCTCAACAATACTTGAATATATATCTCAATTTATTAGCGACCCAATTTATTTTCTATTTGCTCTTAATATATTTTTGCTTATCGTTGGTGCCACAATGGATATTTTTTCAGCGATTATTGTAGTAGCTCCATTAATTATACCCTTAGCCAGACAATACAATATCGACCCGGTTCACCTTGGGATAATTTTTCTTGCAAACCTTGAAATAGGATACCTTACTCCTCCTGTAGGAATTAACCTTTTTATTGCAAGCCAAAAATTTACTAAACCTATATTGTCAATTTTTAAATCAACAATACCATTCCTTTCGATAATGCTTATCTGGTTAATTATTATTTCCTATATTCCATCTTTAAGCTTGTGGTGGCGTCCTTAAGTATTTACAATAATACATTTACACTATCAATATTATTATGTCTGGCAAGCTACTAGAACCCAAGGTAATTACTGACTTCAATAATAAACCTGTATGCATATTGCCTGCGGGTTTTTATCTTGATGATTCTCGCTGGGATCTTATCTGGCGAGCTTTCGATAATAAGGGCGAATCACTCACAATAGAAGACTTACGCAAAATATTTCCTGATGATGACTCACTGATTACGACAACTCTTATTCGAACAGGTGAACTAGACATCCCAATTGAGGATTAGCATAACTTTTCTATCTGCGAATCTTAATTAGATATTACCTTTAACCTTTACTTTATGACTATTTCATTACAGAATTACTATAGACACTAATAAGGCATCTCAATGGAAATTAACGCACCTTTTTCTATAAATGTTGTTGATAACACAGAAACAAATACTCGCGAATTACATTTGCAATTCCATCTGGAATTTAATAATCAACCACTTGAAACCCGAAGCTCGTTACTCAGTAATTACATTCTTGAATTGAAGACCAGCATAGCCCAGGAAAGTGATAATTTAAATCAACAGGGCATGCTTACTATTT
>JAOUQA010000357.1 GCA_029879605.1 Gammaproteobacteria bacterium | reverse complement strand
AAATAAGCATATTATAATAAACAATTATTTTTTATGACTGCATAGAATCTACTGGTTGTTTTTTAAATTTTCAGTGAATCTCCCATTTTTCAGCTTGCGATTAAGTAAACTGAGCACTAATCTTGTTGAGTGCAGGGAGCCATACTATTTTAATTAAAATTAAGAGGACAGGCATGGCATTTATAATCCAGACCGTAGATGGTGTTGTCGCTAACAAGTTTGAAATCTCAGATAAGCCGCTTGTCTTTGGTCGTTCACCTAAAAACCAGGTACAGATTGACGACATGGCTGTCAGTACTGAACATGCGCGCATTTTCACTGAGCAGAATGACGAAGGGCAGGTGATTTATATCCTGGAAGACCTGGGTAGTACAAATGGTACCTTCATTAATGAAAAAAAAATTGAAAAACAGCAGTTGCGACATACTGATGCTGTTCGTATTGGCTGGAACGCCTTTACCTTTATTGATGAGAATGAAGTGGATCTTGAGAAAACCAGTGAAATTAAAAAAAGCTGGATACCAGGTGTTTATTACACTAAAGACAACTGATGCTCATAGAGTTGTTTATTCTACTGGCAGTGGTATTGCTGGTAGTACTTGCCCTTAAACTTCCAGGAAAAAAATAATTTCCTACATTTATTTGTCTTCTGATAGCAATTAGCAGACATCTTACGCTTGATTTGACCGGGGATGGACCGCCGCTTTCTGGCGCTCCGTCCCCCGTACTTGTATACCACTGAGACCCAAAGAACCCACCGGTAACTTTGTAGATAAGTCAGTGGTATGCACGACCGGGGACAGAGCGTAAAAAGCAACGGTCTGTCCCCATGTAAATGAAACCTGTGATTGAATCAAAATCTACTATTAAGGTCTGCTTCAGGGTGTTAGTTGACCTTACCTTACCAGGTGAGAAATATGCTGCCACAAACAGAGTCGCTATTTATTTTGTTCCCTTAGGGCTGATGAAATAAACTGTTATCTACTTCGAGTTTTTTCAATCAATAGACATATCTTTTATCAGGTTGTTTGGCTATACTCATTCCGTTTTATTAAATTTAAAATCTAAATGCGAACACTGCGTCACCACAAGTTTTTTATATTTAGCCTGATTGCTGCTTTCCTGTTACTGCAATGGTCAGGTATGCATGTTCACCTGGCGGGTGAACATGAGCATGGTAGTGAACGGCATCAACATGAAGTTATATCTCATCAGCACCAGTTAGTCAGTCATCATGAAGATGTCATTGATATTGCTGTCGATACTACTTTTCACACTGATATTGATAATGTTGTCGAGCTGGATAATGAATATGCCCAGCGTTCTGGCAAACTGGATAATTGCAGTCTGCCAGTCTTGCCCTCAAAATCGAATTATTTTGATCCACAAGTTGTGTCCAGTGTTGTTGCGGGGCAATTCGATCAGCATAGTTTTCAGTCTTATATTCAATACACCTCTATTCGGCTACGAGCGCCACCTTTAACCTCATAATATCTTTTAAGTTTAATTTTTAAATTCGGGATGTCACATGACTTCCTGTCTGAAATATTACGAGGTTTTTTATGTTTATAAATTCAAAGTATCTACAGTGGTTATTAGCTATTGCTGCTGTATTGTTTATGGGCCAGGTTTTTGGTCATGGGATGTCAGAAGCTGAGAAGCAGTCCATTGTCGACGGTGGTAATCTCCGTTACATGTGGATAGGGGCAACCCATATGCTGTCAGGTTATGATCACCTGTTATTTGTGTTTGGTATTATCTTTTTCCTGACTAAATTCAGAGATATTGTTAAATACATTACGGCATTTACTTTAGGTCATAGTGCAACTTTGATTTATGCCACCTTCACAGGTCTGCAGGTTAATTATTTTCTGATTGATGCGGTGATTGGTTTAAGTGTGGCCTATATCGCTTTTGCAAACCTGGATGGTTTTAAAAAGTACTGGGATATTAAAGCGCCTAACTTGCTGTTTATGATTGTAGCGCTAGGTCTTATCCATGGTCTTGGTCTGTCAACACGTCTTCAGCAATTACCACTTAGTGAAGATCAGTTATTAATGAATATTATTTCATTTAATATTGGTATCGAACTGGGCCAGATCCTTGCGCTCACTGTCATGTTGCTGGTGCTGGCAGGCTGGCGTAAGAGTGACAGTTTTATTCAGTTCAGTCGTATATCCAATGTTTTTCTGGTAGTAGCAGGTTTTTACCTGATGATGATGCAGATGCATGGCTATAGTCATGTTACTACGCCAGATGAGTTTGGGTTCAGTTCAGATAATCACATTCATGATCATATTCGCCTGGATGAAATGCGTGCACAGCAACTTCGCCAGCAATCTAGTCACGATTCACTTGAATAAATTTAAGGAGAAAACAATGAAAAAATATGTATCGTTATATCTTATGTTATTACTATCGGCTTTTAGTTTGTCTGCATATGCAGGCACGGGTCACTCTCATGACAAAGATGGTGGACATAGTCAGCATGCTAATGCAGAGCCTATCAATGAAGCACAGGCTATGCAAAAAGCTACCCAGACAATGAAAAACCTGGCTGAAAAAGGCGTGATTGATAAAAGCTGGTCTACGATCCAGGCAGTAAAAGCTGAAAAGAAAAATTTTGCCAAGGGTGATGAATGGGTTGTGAGTTTCTACAATGAAACTATCACTGATAAAACCAAACAGACACTGTATGTTTTTTACAGCCTGGATGGTCATTATATTGCTGCAAACTATACAGGTAAATAATCTGTGATTGAACAGGGCCGGAATATTGGCCCTGTTTGTTTTATAAGAAATACTGATGACAGGTTGCAGGTATTAACCTGGCCCTGTTTGTTTTATAAGAATACTGGTAACAGGATGTGGGTATTAACCTGGCCTGCCATCTACCCGGGCTTTTATTAG
>JAOUQA010000035.1 GCA_029879605.1 Gammaproteobacteria bacterium | reverse complement strand
AACGGGTTATTTCAACCTTTACTCGCCTCGGTACCCGTCGGGTCAGAATCACTGGCGGCGAACCCCTGGTTCGAAAAGATATTCCTCAGCTGGCTCGACGCTTATCAAGCCTGCCCCAGCTGGATGACCTGTCACTAAGCACCAATGCCACTCGAATGGCCAGGCATGCCGATGAATTAAAATCAGCCGGTATCAGCCGAATCAATGTCAGCCTGGATAGTCTGAATAGCACTACATTCAAACAACTTACCGGTGGCAAACTGGAAAAAGTTCTCGACGGCCTAATGGCAGCAAAAAACACCGGCTTTAAACCCATTAAAGTCAACATGGTACTCATGAAAGACATCAATGATCACGAAGTTGAAGACATGGTTGACTTCTGTATCGAACATGGCTTCACCCTGCGTTTTATCGAAATTATGCCGGTCGGTGATATGGGGCGCAAAGCGATAGACAACTATATCAACCTACAGGATATTAAAAACCGACTTGCCAGCCGTTTTGACCTGATTCCTGGTGTGATGCCAGGTGGTGGTCCTGCCCGTTATCTACAAGTAGCCAATACTGATATTAATATTGGTTTTATTACGCCCATGTCTCAACATTTCTGTGAAACCTGTAACCGTGTCAGGCTTTCTGTTGATGGCACTATTTATACCTGCCTGGGTCAGGAACATCATTTCGAGTTGCGCCCTTTGCTACGTGCAGGTATCAGTAATGATGAACTGGAACAGGCTATTAGAACTGCAATCAACCTGAAACCTGAAAAACATGAATTCAATGATCATCCGGAAAAAGTCCTGCGCTTTATGTCATATACAGGTGGATAAACCTGATACCTCAGACTTAACAAAACTCTTGAACATACTGGTTTTACCACAAAAACCTATATTTAAAATGCGTGGTGTGAACTCACACTAATGCGGTAATCATCATCACCAAAACCATAACCGGCATCGATCCTGAGATCTACTTTTACAAAAACAGGAATTTTCCAGCGCACACCAAAACCAATCGCTGTTTCTAGCTTACTCGCTTTTATATCATGCACTGTCTCAAAGGCATTACCCACATCCAGAAACAGTGCATAACGTAAACGCTTATGATCATCGTCCGGTGTTAAATACTCTATATTTAATAAAACCTGCGCATTACCCTCAAACCTGTTTTTATCATACCCCCTGAGATCATCACTCCCGCCAAGACTAAATGCATAGGCATTTAACACATAATCTGTAGCATAGGAAAATAAAGTCTGAACATTTAAATTATCGTCAGGTCGCGACTCAAAACGGTAATAACTTCGATAATAAAAATTATTAATTACAAATTCTGATGTACTACCCAGGTCACGGTCAGATACTTCAATAGAATATCCGTACTCCTTGCCACCCCGATTATATAAATATCGATTTACATCTTCATAACCCCAGTACAAACTTAATGAAGTCGCATCGGTTTCATCAAGCAACAGACCTGAACTAACACCCTCAAACTGTCTTAGTCGATAACTGGTACCCACACCTACAAAATAACCCCGACTACCTCGACTAACATCTAGATACTTGCTAACCCCCACATAAAAAGACTGATCAATTACATTCTCATCTTCCAGCAACAAATTATCCATCACTTCATTGCTATCCACTAATGACACAACAAGCTGATAATCACTGGAAAATACATGTGGATCTTTATATTTAAGCTGAACTTTCTTTTCTCTTATACCCGCGGTTTCCCCTCGATTTAATGCCAGTAACCGCAACTGGTGATTTAAACCGCCTATATTATCCATACGCAGCTGCAAACCCATATGCACTTCATTATCCTCAGTTTTAAACCTGGGCAACACTATTAAATAATATTTTTCCTTAACGACAAAGACCAGGTCCATTAACGATTCCCCCGAACTATCAGTCGTCTTTTTACCCTGTAGATAATAATCAACTGAACGAAACAAACCCAGGTCCATTATAGCCTGCACAGATGCCTGGATTTTATTACCATCCAGTTCATCACCCGGGGAAATAGCAATTTCATTCATTAATATTGATGACCGTGTTTTCTCATTGCCTTCAAAACGAATTTCATCAACATATGCAGCAGCATTAACTGATACAGGAATTACCAGTACCAGCAATACAAACAAAATATTATTTATCGTAATGCGCATAATTTTTTAACTATGCCCGCACCCCATTGGTGAATCAATAACCCGGTCAGCACACAAACTGCTCCAAGTATAATCGAATAACTGACAAGCTCATTATTAAACAATACCCCAATCAAGAGCGCCAAAACAGGCGTAATTAATGTAATCAGTGCCACGGTTGATGCTGGTAGTTGAACCAGTATGAAGTAGTAACTCATAAAACCAACAACAGAACCCATAATACCAAGATATACGATTGCTAATAACGGACGCAAAGAAACAGCTTCAGGTATTTGCACATCCAGAAGATAATAGGTCAGCAGAAATAATGGCAAAGAGCACAGGAGTCCACCTGCTGTAATCATTAAAACCGGCAAATCTGGCTTCAGGTACTTAATCCAGACTGAACTTATAGAATGTAAAACAACTGACAGAACCACAGCTGAAATACCGAGTATCGCCTGCTCGCCAAATGATATCTGATCAGAAAAAATAACCACCAGACCCAGAACCCCTAATACTGATCCAATCATCTTAAAAATCGTCAATGATTGCTCATATAAGAATCTCGCTGCCAGAAATGCGGTTACTATAGGAGTCAGACTAAAAACAACTGAAATCAGGCCCGAGTCAATATACTGAGCACCCCAGTATACAGGCATCATGCCGCCATAAATTGCCAATCCAGATGCAAAATAAACATGAACAGCGCGTGCATCAACCCGTAGTTTTTTATAGATAATAATTACCAGTACCAGTGACAACAAAGCGCCAATATACATTCTTGCTGTCAACCCAAGAAGAAACCCGACCCCTTCACTACTCCATTTTATAGCTAACGGCGTTGTAGACCAGATTAACACTACCAGCACATAAGCCAGTAAAATGACTAATAATTTTTTTCGTTCCACTTTTTTCCTTCAATAAATCATCATTCAGATCGACCCTGAGCTCAGTTAACGCTTAAGCTATTAAATAACTGTCAAGCAGCTAGTTTTTAGCCACCATAAAAAAGGCCGCAGTTCTAATGAATCTGCGGCCTGTCTATTTCATTACTTAACTTAAAACTCAGAAAATATGATAGCTAACCCACAGAAAAGCAGTCCCGCACCACACGGGTCGCACGTAATCCACCCTCACTTTCTGTATACAAATCATATTCATTGAAGTAGATTGTGCTATAAGTAAAACTTTGTCAAGATATATAATAATCAACAGAGTTCATAATAATATGCAAATAAAAACAATATGTATTCTGGGTGGCAGCGGCTTTGTCGGCACATATATTGCCAGTCGCTTATGTTCTAATGGATATAAAGTAACAATACTGACTCGCAATAAAGAGCGATGTAAACACCTGCTTGTACTACCTGGTATTCAGATTATAGAAACTGACATCAACCTGCAAACAGGACTGGAAAAATATTTTAACAATATTGATGCCGTAATTAACCTGGTCGGAATACTTAATGAGCGCAAACCCAAATCTGAAGGATTCAGAGCCATACATCTAGAGCTGCCACGAAAAATACTTAATGCCTGTCAACAAACACGCGTAAGACGACTGCTACATATGAGCGCACTGAATGCTGATGCAGGAACAAGTCCTAGCGACTATTTACGCAGCAAAGGAGAAGGCGAAAACCATCTACATGCATTTGCCGGAAAAATACACGTTACCAGTTTTAGACCCTCCGTTATTTTTGGACCTGAAGATCATTTTCTTAACCGCTTTGCTAAATTATTAAAATTAACACCTCTTGCTTTTCCTCTCGCCTGCCCCAATACTCGGTTTGCGCCGGTTTATGTCGGTGATGTAGCAAAATGTTTTGTTGATGCACTGACTGATAAATCAACATATGGACAAAAATATGATTTATGCGGCCCTGAAGAATACACGCTCAAACAACTGGTAGAATATACTGGCCAATTACTGCAACTTAAGCGCCACATTATTGGCTTACCAGACTTTCTATCCCATCTTCAGGCAATAGTTTTTGAATGGTTCCCTAATAAACCATTTTCACTTGATAACTACAATTCACTAAAAGTTGACAGCGTCTGTCCATCAAACCACTCACAACCAACAGCACTGGAAACTATTGTGCCATCTTATCTTGGCAATAACTGTTCTACTGCCAAAGTAGACTATCTTCGAAAACAACACCATGAATAATTAGTTTTAACATCTGCTATACCCACATATGAACCAAAATATATAACTGTCAAATCTGGAATTACATTATGATCAGGGCAAATAATGCGGAGCTAATTCAATCATATATCAGGCTAACCATAGGCATACTAACTTACCTCTACATCTCTACCGGCATTAAAAGCAATTACTTTGATGTCACACCTGAAACACTGAATCAGTTCACCCTGGTTTTTTTCTCATTTACTTTCTTTGTCCTTGGCAGTATTTTTTTTCTACCCGAATCATTATCACGTCGCTATAGCTGTTTAGTATTTGATATCACAAGCACTACTGTATCAGCATACTTAACCGGTGGAATAAACAGTGTTTATGTCCTTATCTATCTATGGATATACATAGGCTATAGCTCACGTTATGGCCGCCAGTTTCTCATCGCTTCTGTTATCCTGACATTCATTGGTTATAACCTGCTAATACTCACAGAAGACGCCTGGAATTTACTCACCCTGGACACCATTGCTTTCTTATTACTTATTATCGCACTTCCAATTTATCTTTTCAGCTTACAAAAAAAATTACAGGACGCCGTTGAAGAGGCAAATGCAGCAAGCAAAGCAAAAACTGAATTTCTGTCAAATATTACTCATCAAATTCGTAAACCGATTGGTGGCATCGTAGGCATGATTGATCTATTGAATAAAACGCAGCTCAATGACCAGCAAAAACAATATATTCAAGCCCTAAGCCAGTCTAGCAATTCATTACAGGAAATTATCGAAGATGTAGTTGATATTTCAAAAATTGAAAAAGGGAATATTTATATTGGTCAGAAAGAACTTCAACCCAGAACTCTAATTAATAGTCTAATGCATAATCTTGCTCCACTAGCACATGAAAAACATCATGAATTCAACTATTACATTAGCGATGATTTTCCCTACTATGTCATGGGTGATGCGCAAAGATTAAGACAAATTATTTCTAACCTGGTACGTTATGCCATAGATAATAATTATCAGAATGGCGTTTATATTAATAGCTATGTCATTGGACAAACATCAGATGGTGACATCATTGCCTGTATCGATATACATTTCTCACAAAATAATATACTTAAGCCCCTGTCTATGGAACTCAGCTCAGATTCAGAAGACACCCTGGCCTTGCGTATAGGATCACAATTAACACGGCTAATGAATGGCGACCTGACTATCAATTCTGATAACCAGTCTAACCCAGTAATACAATTATGTTTTAACTGGCAACCAGCTCATGAGGCACCACATAAACCTGTCAACTTACTCAACAATAAGCGCGTATTAATTTATGACTCTGACATAATCAGCCGAGACATTCTAAACCGGTATTGCCAGCAGTCAGAAATAGAAACATTTATTGCAGAGGGTCATGATAATTTAATTGCCCATTTAATATGGAGTCAGCAAAAAAATAAATCCTTTGATGCAATCATCCTGGCAGATTCACTCAAAATTGATAACACCCAGGAACTTATTTTCAGAATACGCAGAGATGCTAACTGTCAGACACCTGTTATCTACACGACTTACATTAATAAAATTGCATTTACTGAACAAGGCATATTGCATGACATCCAGGCAACCATGATTAAACCCGTCGCCCGGGAAGTACTTGAACATACATTAAAACACCTGCTTAACAAACCAGAACAAACCCCTTCCTTACAAACACAGCAACAGCAATCTTATCGATTATTGCTTGCGGAAGACAGTGAAATCAATGCCAGTGTCATATACAGCCATTTGACTGACCTGGGTCATGAGGTCGATATCGCAACTGATGGCAATACTGCACTTTATGCCATGCACAAACATCATTATGACCTGGTGTTTATGGATATCAATATGCCTAATATGAATGGCATCGAGGCTACCGAACAATGGCGCAAACTGGAACCTTCCAGTCGCCACTTACCCATTATCGCTTTAACGGCTAAAGCTACTTCAGAAGACAGGGAAGCCTGTGTTGCAGCGGGTATGGATGCATTTCTCAGTAAACCCGTATCAGAACAACAATTACATGAAACACTGGAAACTTACATTAAATCCAGATAAATTCTCAGGGTATTTCATATTTCGTTCATGGCATTATCTGCCAGCGTTACAACCAAGGAATTATTAATGACAGTTTCATCTTTCAACCCACCTGTTAGAACACTTATGGGACCTGGCCCATCGGATGTACACCCACGCATTCTTGAGGCTTTATCCCGCCCAACCATTGGCCACCTGGATCCACAGTTCGTCGCTATGATGGATGATGTTAAAACCATGCTGCAGTATGCTTTCCAGACAAAGAATGAATTAACCATCCCGGTATCAGCTCCTGGTTCAGCTGGCATGGAAACATGTTTTGTTAACCTGGTTGAAGCAGGTGACAAGGTCATAGTCTGCCAAAATGGTGTTTTCGGTGGTCGAATGAAAGAAAATGTAGAACGCATTGGCGCCACGCCTGTTATGGTTCAAGATGACTGGGGCAAACCGGTTGATCCCAATAAAGTTGAAGAGGCCCTCAAGGCCCATCCCGATGCAAAGGTTGTTGCTTTTGTCCACGCTGAAACATCGACCGGTGCACAATCTGATGCTCAAACACTTTGTCAACTGGCTCATAAATATGACTGCTTAACAATCGTGGATGCGGTCACTTCTCTCGGTGGCTCTGAATTACGAGTTGATGACTGGGGTATTGATGCTATTTATTCCGGCACCCAGAAGTGCCTGTCATGTACACCGGGTATATCACCCGTCAGTTTCAATGACCGTGCTATTGAAGTTATCAAAAACCGTAGCCAGAAAGTACAAAGCTGGTTTATGGATCTGAACCTGGTAATGGGCTACTGGGGCGGCAATACAAAAAGAGCCTACCATCATACTGCACCGGTTAATGCCCTGTATGCCTTCCATGAATCACTGGTCATGCTACAGAACGAAGGACTTGAAAATGCCTGGCAAAGACATATGGATAATCATCTGGCACTAAGAGCCGGTCTCGAAGCCATGGGCATTAACTTTGTCGTGGACGAGGCTCATCGCTTACCCCAGTTAAACGCTATCACCATTCCAGACGGCGTTGATGATGCCGAAGTTCGAGGCAAGCTACTTAATGAGTTCAATCTTGAAATTGGTGCCGGCCTTGGCGACCTGGCAGGAAAAGTATGGCGCATAGGCCTCATGGGTCACAGTAGCCGTGCCGAAAACATACTGCTATGCCTGAGTACACTGGAAGCCGTACTGGGTGATTCAATCACATCAGGTACAGCCCTCGCAGCTGCACAGAAACAACTTTCCCAATAAAATCCAGATCCTGGTTAAGATAGAGATTCTTTGTACTTAAATCTCTATCTATCTGGATCAGGCCTTTTTCTTTCTGCTCTGTAGATCGTATACTCCCTTTATGCAAATCTACCTCGTTGGCGGCGCTGTTCGTGATCAGTTATTGAATTTTCCATTCCAGGAAAAAGACTGGGTTGTGGTGGGCGCCACGCCGGAACAAATGTTACAGCAGAACTTTAACCCGGTTGGCAAGGACTTCCCTGTCTTTTTACATCCGGATACAAAAGAAGAATACGCTCTTGCCAGAACTGAACGCAAAACAGCGCCCGGCTACAAGGGTTTTGATATTTTCGCCTCCCCTGATGTAAGCCTGGAAGATGATTTACTAAGACGCGACCTGACGATCAATGCCATGGCACAAGATAAAGACGGCAACATCATAGACCCTTACCATGGCCAAAAGGATCTCGAAAATAAAATTCTGCGCCATGTCTCCGATGCATTTAATGAAGACCCCGTGCGTATACTGCGTGTTGCACGCTTTGCTGCCCGTTATCATCACCTGGGTTTTACTATCGCCGATGAAACCATGCAGCTTATGCAATCGATGGTAAATAATCATGAAGTCGATGCCCTGGTTTCAGAACGGGTATGGCAGGAAATGCATAAAGCACTGGGTGAAAAAGATCCCCAGGTGTTTTTTGAAACCTTAAGACAGTGTGATGCACTAAAATGCATTTTCCCGGAACTGGATATTTTATTTGGTATACCACAACCGGAAAAATATCATCCGGAAATCGATACCGGCATCCATACCATGATGGTTTTACAACAGGCCTGCCTGTTAAGCGATGACCCCAAAGTACGCTTTGCCGCCTTATGCCATGATCTTGGCAAAGGCAAAACACCTGAAGACAAATGGCCCAGCCACCATCGCCATGAACAACTGGGTATACCTGTAATAAAAAAAGTCTGTCAGCGACTACGGGCACCCAATGATTATCGAGACCTGGCTGTCATCACTTCAGATATGCATTTACATATTCATCGCGCATTCGAACTCAAGACAGAAACTTTACTGAATGCCCTGGAAAGACTGGATGCAATTCGCAAGCCACAGCGTTTCGAAGAATTCCTGATTGCCTGTATTGCAGATATACGTGGACGGACTGGTTATGAAAACTGTGAATTATCACAGGTAGATCATTTTAGAAAAGCACAAAAAATTATTGCTAACCTGGATTTAAGCGACATCACCCAGCAGAATCTACCTGGCCCTGAAATGGCAAATGCGATACGCAAGGCTCGCATTCAGGCACTTTCAGATCTAAAACAGCCTAACTAAATTTGCTGGCAATCATCCTGTCAAAATACACCAGTATTTTTGCAAACAGGGTAAATGATAAAATCAGGGCGATTAACACTCCCAGGCAATTGGCAATCATGTCATTGACTTCATAATGACGTACACCACCAAGATCCTGCAAAAACTCCAGACCCACACCCATCATTACAAAAAAAACAGTCCAGAAAACTTTTGCCTGTCGGGTATGATAAATCTGCATAAACCAGCCCATTAATCCAAAGTAACCTACCGTATGTAATGACTTGTCCCAGAAATGCACACCAATATCAACAGGGCTTGGCGTCAGGCTCTGAACCACTACAAAAGCAATCAGACCAAAACCAATCAACAACCAGAAAATTTTAAATCGTAAATCAGGGTTCTTATCAGGCATCAGGCATCAGGCAAACATCACATATAAAAATAAGGCCAGGACGATTCGATAAATCACAAAAGGCATCATGCCGATACGTTCCAGCAGTTTTAGAAAATAATGAATACAGAAATAGGCACTCACACCGGACAATAAAGCACCCAGCATTAATGGCTGCATATCGGTAATACTGGCATGTTCAAGATAATCTTTAGTTTCCAGGCCACCGGCCAGTACGATCACCGGAATGGATAATAAAAATGAAAACCGTGCCGCAGCCTGGCGACTCAAGCCCATCAGCAAAGCCGCCGTCATAGTTGCACCTGAACGAGAGGTACCAGGAATTAACGCCAGCGCCTGTGCACAGCCAATTACCAGCACATCTTTCCAGTTAATCGCATATTCATCACGAACACGACGCCCTTTTGCATCAGCAAGCCACAATAGCAAACCAAACACCAGTGTCGAACTGGCAATGACCACCGGCTCGCGTAAATGCTCGGCAATAAAATCCTTGAATAACAATCCCGACAAACCGACAGGAATAGTGCCAAACAATACCGCCCAGGCCAGTTTTGCATCATTATCAAAACCTTTGCCTGTCACTGATCTAAACCAGGACCGGATCATTTGTATTATTTCTTTACGAAAATAGAGCACCACCGCCGACAGGGTTCCGACATGCACAGCAACATCAAATGCCAGTCCCTGGTCTTTCCAGCCGGTTAGCACTGGCACCAGGATTAAATGCGCCGAACTGGAGACCGGCAAAAACTCAGTTAATCCCTGCACAATGGCAAGCACTATTATTTGAATAAAATCCATGAATTTTCCTGGTTATTTTTCCTGACTGTAATAGAGCAGTCCGGCAGGTGCAAGCTTAACAACACACATAATTATGCATTAAATACCGATTACCTGATTTATAAGCTAGCCAGGTAATTCCTGATTTCAAAACCGGGCAGTTTAAGATCTATATTTTTTTTCAGGCCCAGCACTTTAAAACGCTCACCCATTTCTGATGGCAGACTCAGTGTTTTTATTTGCTGGGCAATATTTAACTGCTGCTGCATATCCTGTTGCATACTCTGTTCTGCAATTGTTGCCAGTCCTGTATCCAGTAAAAAATTAGCCTGCGAAGTAAAGCCAGCTACTTCAAACCCGGCTGTAACAGCTGCTTCAGCCACCGAGGTGAAGTCTACAAATGCCGTCATATCCTGCAGGCCCGGATACCACAAAGCATCTTCATGAGCCCTGTGCTGGTAATAACACATCAGGGTTCCCATATGTCTTTCAGACAGGTAATACTCAGCCTGCGGATAACCATAATCAATTAAATAAACCGCCCCCTGCTGCAAAATATCCGCAATAAACTGTAGCCATG
>JAOUQA010000356.1 GCA_029879605.1 Gammaproteobacteria bacterium | reverse complement strand
GCCGTAATAGAACGTCTGCTCGATCGGTACTACCGCTCCAATGGTGTCTATACATTATCAGAAAAAATAGAAAGAGAAAAAACAGGCCGACGTGATGATAATGTGCTGATCGGCGGAATAACAAATCCTGCACTAATTGATGCCTGGAAAAAAATAATTACTGAATGCCAGATACCACTGATTGGAATCTGGACATTACCAATGCTCAGTAAAGGCATACTCCAGCTAATAGGTGAAAAAAGCAAGACAGTACTGTTGGTCAGTCAGCAGGTGAATAGTAATTTGCGGCAGACTTTTTTCAGGGGCGGAAAAATGCTATCAAGTCGCCAGTCCGTGATCAACCAGGACGCGGAAGATATTAGCAACATAGGGAAATTTGCTGCGCCTGAGGTTAAAAGAACAGTGACCTTCTTGCGCAACCAGCGATTGATTGAGCCGGGCGAGATCGTGCATATACATATATTGGGTTCTGACGAACAGATCGCATCACTGGAAAGCGAATTTAGACTAGACAGCCTGGATGAAATTAATGTGCATCGTCTGAGTGATTTGCAGGCAAAGGCAGGTGTCGAAGGCTTGTCTGGTAAATTTTCAGACGGAATATTCTCATGGCTGTGTGCAAGCCAGTTACCAACCCAGGCGCATTATGGCGAGACCAGAGAATACAGTCAGTATTATTATGTGCTGGCAGGAAAAGCCATGAAAATGGCCAGCGTTTTAATTGCATTATCTGCCATGCTGATAACAGAATTGAATATTTCAGAAGCTATTGAGTATGAGCGTTCAGTAACGCTGCTTGGTGAGCAGGCACAGGAATACAAGAAAATATACAAGAGCCGCTTTGAAGAATATGAAAATGTATTCGAACATGCCAGATCAATGAATGCTGCTGTCGATTTGGCAGACAGGATAAAACAAAATGGAAAAACCTCGCCACTAGATTTCATGATCAACCTGAGTGAGGTGTTGACGCAGTCCGGTTTGGCCGATACTAAGCTGGATAAGATTGATTGGAAGATAGAGCAGTATAAAGATCAGGGTGGGAGTAAAGAAATTCGCAAGGACAAGGTAGATGTGACTGTCGAAGACCCTGTAAGACATGTTGGTGTTGTTTATGGTCGTATCAATGTTTCAGATAAAAATTATCGTGGATCAGTTGCACGGGTAAATAAGATTATCACTGCATTAAATGGTGACGAAAGAGTTGAGCAGGCAGAGGTCCTGGAGATGCCGGTTGAGGTCAGGTCGCAAAAAGCCTTTACCGATGAAAGCGGTATTAGTGTAAATGAGAAAAGCAGAAAGATGGAAGGACAGTTTTCGCTGAAGGTGATTATGAGGGCTGCCACCAGTGAATAAAAAAACATACATTCATCCATTAATCAGGCGGCCGCTTGTCCTGTTCACTGCGGCAATAATTTTCTCAGCCACTATTGTTGCCGTATCGAGCTCATATAAAGAGCATGCCTATGAAGGGCGTGAGTCTGAAAAGCGAGCAATGAGGATATGGAAGAATAAAATAGACGGCTCGAGAGAAAGTAACAAGATTATCGATGAATACGAAAGGCGTTACCTTGATCTGGTTAAGAATAACATTGTAGGTGAGGAAGATCGCCTTGACTGGCTGGAAAATATACAGGCCATAGCCAACTCTCGCGGTATGTCATCGGTTAAATATAACTTGAGTAGCCAGGATGAAGTAAAAGACGTTACCGGTCAGCACAGTGCGCAGGGGCTAAAGGTATACCGCAGTGAAATGACCTTAGATATGAAGCTGGCGCATGAAGGTGATCTTTTTGCCATGCTGAACTCACTCGAAGAGAGGGCAAAGGGACTGTTTACTGTTGATCAGTGCATCATAGAAAAGGTAAATACTCAAAGTGCAGTAGGTAATGAAAAAATGACTGCGCGCTGTGAGCTGGGCTGGTATACATTCAGGTCGGCAGAGAATAGTGGAGTTATGAAATGAAGAAGCGACAAATAATGGTGCTTACTGTACTTGCCGTGGCCACTTCGTTACCAGTTTTTTCTGGCGAATACAGCGAACAGTCACTACGTACCCTGTTTACTAGCCCGCAACAGCGGCAGGAAATTGACAGCAACAGGACAGCTGGGACTAAAGCAGAGGGGCAGACTATCGTTGGGCCATCGAGCGTACAGATAAACGGTATCGTGAAGCGCAGTGATGGTAAAAATGTAGTTTGGGTTAATGGGAAAAGTACCATCGATGGAGAAAGCATTGATGGCATCAAAGTATATTCAGGCAATATCAATTCAAAAAACAAAATACCAGTCATGGTGGATGGTAAAAGGGTTTATCTCAAACCCGGCGAAAGCTGGTCTGCAGAAACAGGTGTCTCTAGTGTAGGCGACTAGTTAAACCTCTAGCGCTTTTAATTATGCACAAGCAAGAACCATTTACGCTACCAGCAAGACAGAAAGGAATCGTTCTACTGGTGATTATTATTGCTATCATTATGGCCTTTGCCGCTTATATGTTTTCAGATATCTCAATTAATCAGGTTAAAACCAATAACAAAGAAATAACTGTGCAAGCACTTAAAAAGGCCAAAGATGCGCTACTTGCCTATGCTGTGAGTTTTCCAGAAATAACCCTGGCAGATAGAGGTCCTGGTTATTTGCCATGCCCTGATTTAGATAACAATGGAAAATCTACTGCAAACGATTGTAAAACTCTAGGTGTTCCAAATGTGGGGAGACTTCCATGGGTTACATTAGGAATTGACAAACTGGTTGATGGAACAGGAGAGTCATTATGGTATGCCGTGTCAGAAAACTATGATTACTCTAATAGCCCTACAATAAATAAAATTAATACTGGAACAACTGGGAATATTACTGTTAGAGATCAAAGCAATACAATTATTTACAATGGCACAACTATAGATGCTGCAGTAGTT
>JAOUQA010000355.1 GCA_029879605.1 Gammaproteobacteria bacterium | reverse complement strand
GAAAGCGCTATGTAAAGGCGATTATAAAAACAATGTAAACGAACAGCCGGGGTCAGCCTCTGTCGTACAATCGGTATCAAGCTCTATCAACGGTATCGGTTACTCTGGCATCGGTTACAAAACATCAGGCGTACGTGCTGTGCCTTTAACTAAAAAAACCGGTGGAAAATTTGTTGAAGCTACGCCAGCAAATGCAGTCGCCGGTAAATACCCGCTTTCTCGCTTTCTTTATATCTATGTAAACAAACATCCTAATAAAGAACTGGCACCACTAGACAAAGAGTTCATCAAACTGATTCTTTCTAAACAGGGTCAGGAAGTGGTCATCAAGGATGGATACATTCCTTTACCAGCAAAAGTGGTTAAGAAATATCTAAGTGAGATTTAGAAATAACATTACTTCCACAAAAAATGCCGGGGCAACCCGGCATTTTTTGTGGAACGATAAAAATTAACTTACTGTGCAGGCGTTGCAGGTGCTGGAGATGCGGGTGCCTGTGGTGCAGGCGCATAAGGACCCGGGCCATAACCATAACCGGGACCAGGACCGTAATAAGGACGGCCATAATAAGGACGATTATAATAACCATTGTAATTATCCCAACGATTATCCCAGGCATTATTACCATAATATGAGTTATAACTATTGCCACGGGCATTACCACGACCTTTGGCACTCATACCAAAGTTCATACTGCCATCAAATTCACCATCACCGGAACCGTCACCATAGCCATAACCATCATTATTCCAGTTATTGTTCCAGTTGTTATTCCAGTCATTCCTATTATTATCATTCCACCAGGCATTAGCTGAAGTTGAAACAACAAATAATGCTGCAGCTGCGACTGTAATCAAAGTTTTCATGTGCTATCCCCCATTAGAGTTATTAAGAAACATTTCCCATAACCGTCATAATGTAAGCGGTTACGTAAAAATTGATAAATTTAAACATCAATAAAAATATTACGACGACAATTCATTAACATATTGATATAAATCAATAAAAAACACAATATCAGATAAACAAAAGACATTAAATTGATTTCAATCAACTTAATTTCACTACCTACTTTAGCTAACTACGAAAACACTCAACTTTGAGGTAGAATACGCGCGCATTTTAGTGGTTGGTGATATCTGTTGAGATAAATACAGCAATCCCCTTCCTCGTTGACAATAACGAAACGCCACGAAATAACAGATTTTTAAATACAGAGCTGGCCAGACCAGCACGATAATCACTTGGAGAAAATACATGATTAAACCTCATGGTTCTGACGAACTCAATCCATTGTTCGTATACGATTCTGCTGAAAACGAAGCATTACAAAAAGAAGCAGAAACTCTGCCTTCTATCGTTGTCAGCTCAGCTACAGCCGCTAATGCCGTTATGTTGGGCGCAGGTTATTTCAACCCGCTGACCGGTTACATGAACAAAGCAGATGCACTATCTGTAGCAACAGACATGAAAACCACATCAGGTCTGTTCTGGCCAACACCCGTATTAAACCTGCTCAAGGATGCAGGTGGCATTAAAGCCGGTGACCGTATCGCACTTAAAGACCCTAACGTTGAAGGCAACCCTGTCGTTGCAGTGATGGATGTAGAAGCTGTTGAAGAGTTCACTGCTGATGAGATAGACCTGATCACTAAAAATGTTTACCGTCCAAGTCCTGATGAAGCACATCCTGGTGTTGATGCTTTTGTCGAGCAGGGTAGAGTTTGTCTTTCGGGTCCGATCAAAGTATTAAATTTCTCTTACTTCCAGACCGAATTCCCAGATACTTTCCGTACTGCCGTTGAGATTCGTAACGAAATTTCAGAACGCGGCTGGAAAAAAGTTGTCGCCTTCCAGACCCGTAACCCGATGCATCTGGCTCACGAAGAACTGTGCCACATGGCGATGGATCGTTTAGGCTGTGATGGCCTGGTTATCCATATGTTACTGGGTAAATTAAAACCAGGTGATATCCCTGCACCGGTTCGTGATGCAGCAATCCGTAAAATGGTCGAACTGTACTTCCCTGAAAACAGCGCGATGGTTACCGGTTACGGTTTCGACATGCTATACGCTGGTCCACGTGAAGGCGTATTACATGCTGTCTTCCGCCAGAACATGGGCGCAACACATTTCATCATCGGTCGTGACCATGCAGGTGTCGGTGATCACTACGGTGCATTTGATGCACAGACAATCTTTGATGACGAAGTACCTGCAGGCGCTTTAGAGATCGAGATTTTCAGAGCTGATCACACAGCCTACTCTAAGAAATTAGATAAAGTTGTAATGATGTGTGAAGCACCTGATCATGAAAAAGACGATTTCGTTCTTTTATCAGGCACTAAAGTTCGTGAGATGTTAGGCCAGGGCATAGCGCCGCCTAAAGAGTTTTCACGTCCTGAAGTAGCCAAGATCTTGATTGATTATTACCAGGCTTTAGACGCTAAATAACAGTTACACATTGTTATTAAAAAACGGCGCTGTCTCTTCATGAGCAGCGCCGTTTTTATTTTAACTACAAAAAGTTGAAAGCTTTTACCGTAGAGATGCAGCGCTTATTTTCAATCAATCCAGTAATCTACTTCCTGTAATTTTAAAAACTCTCCTGCCCTGCCACCCTGTAACATCGCAAGCGTCGACATCATACCAGCCTCTATACAGGTAGGCGCGGCAACACTTACCGTATGTGGCGCATTGGTTATCGGCCAGCCAGTAACGGGATTCAATATATGACTATAACGAATACCATCTTTTATTAGATAACGGTGTGCATCACCGCTGGTAGCGATAGCACCGCGATACAACTGAAACAGGCCATAGGCTTCATCTGAACCGGTAATCAAACGCCCTACCGACCAGAACATTTTGTTTTTTCGCGCGGTGGTAACTGCCAGATCACCACCGAAGTTTACTAGCAC
>JAOUQA010000354.1 GCA_029879605.1 Gammaproteobacteria bacterium | reverse complement strand
GAACGAATAGCTGCCGGCATTGATGCATCGATGATGACATCGCTGGGCACATGCAAATTAGTAATGCCTTTGTCTGAATTCACCATCGCCAGTTGTGGGCGTGATTGATATACCGCCTGTATATCGGCTTCGACTACCTGTCTTTGATCATCAGGTAAACTGGCAATTTTATTATAAACATCACCAATACCATTGTTTGCATCAACCCCGAGCTGTTCGAATAGTACAGCATGTTTTTCAAATACATCTTTATAATACACAGTCACAGCATGACCAAACATAATCGGATCAGACACTTTCATCATCGTGGCTTTTAAATGCAGTGACAGTAAAACATCCTGCTCTTTTGCTACCTGCATTTCACTTTCAAAATAACTGCGTAATGCATTACAACTCATAACCATGGCATCAAATACTTCGCCAGCCTGTACTTTAATACCCTGTTTTAAAATAGAAGCCGCACCATCATCAGCAATAAACTCAATTACAAGTTCATCTGCCTGATCAAACACCACGGACTTTTCACTGGAATAAAAATCACCTTCAGTCATTGAAGCGACATTTGATTTTGAATCTGCTGACCAGGCACCCATTGAATGAGGATGCTGCCTGGCATAATCTTTAACCGGGCCCGCGACACGTCGATCTGAATTACCTTCACGCAATACCGGGTTCACAGCACTACCAAGCACTTTTGCATAACGTGCTTTAATTGTTTTTTCTTCCTCGTTTTTCGGGTCTTCGGGATAATCGGGTAAGGCATAACCCTGCTGCTGCAATTCCTTTATTGCTGCCGTTAACTGCGGGATCGAAGCACTGATATTTGGCAGTTTAATAATATTGGCTTCCGGTGTTTTTGCCAGTTCACCCAGTTCAGCCAGTGCATCACCCTGTTTTTGTTCATCCGTTAAATGATCAGGAAAATTTGCAATAATACGACCAGCAAGCGAAATATCCCTGGTTTCAATCGTGATACCTGCTGCTTCAGCAAATATTTTAACTACAGGCAAAAATGAGTAAGTCGCTAAAGCAGGGGCTTCATCAGTTTCGGTATATATAATTTTTGAGCTTATCATTGACTCAGGTCTCTCTAATCTAATTTTGAGCTGTACTAAGCCTAAGAAGAAACATCATGTTTCTCCTTAACCTTAATCAACTAAATAAAAATTTAAAATTTCTTCCTGGGGAGCTATTCAACTGTAACGGATTTAGCAAGGTTCCTTGGCTGATCGACATCCGTTCCCTTTCTCACAGCTACATAATAGGAAAACAACTGGAGTGGCACTGCATATAATACGGGTGCTACTTCAGCAGATACGGCAGGCACCTTTATAATATGACAGTCCTCACCCAGGTCTGACATATCCAGTCGTTCATCGGCAAACAGATAAACTTGCCCGTTACGTGCCAGTACTTCCTGTAAATTGGATTTTAATTTATCTTCCAGGCCATCTTTGGGCGCTACTGCAATGATCGGCATTTCCGGGTCAACCAGTGCCAGGGGACCATGTTTTAATTCACCTGCTGCATAAGCTTCGGCATGAATATAGGAAATCTCTTTTAACTTCAACGCACCTTCCATTGCAATCGGGTACTGTACTCCTCGACCCAGGAAAATCGAATTTAAAGTATCCTTGAAATTATCTGACCAGCTTTCAATATCATGACACTGTAATACCTGATCAATTAATGCCGGTAAACTCAGCAAATCATTAACAATAATTTTTTCTTTTTCTTCAGACAAACCATGACGACGACCCAGCGCCAGGGTCAATAACATTAATGCGATTAGCTGAGTGGTAAATGCTTTCGTTGATGCAACACCAATTTCAGGACCAGCACGGGTCATTAAGACCAGTTTTGATTCACGAACCAGCGAACTTTCCGGTACATTACAAATAGCCAGAGAGTAGTCTGTCCGCGACTGTAAATTACGCAATGCGGCCAGGGTATCGGCAGTTTCGCCTGACTGTGAAATCGTAACAACCAGTGTGTCGTTATGAACAACAGGATTGCGATACCTAAACTCTGAAGCAACTTCCACGTTACAGGGAATACCTGCCATGGACTCCAGCCAGTAACGGGCAACCATACCTGCGTGATAAGATGTACCACAGGCAATAATCTGTACCTGTTTTACCTTGTCAAAAACATCAGCTGCATCTGCACCAAAGGCATTATCCATAACCCTGCCATCATAAATACGACCTTCCATTGCTTCAGCCAGCACCCGGGGCTGCTCATGAATTTCCTTCATCATATAATGACGGAATTCACCTCGACTGACTGCATCCACACTTAACTCGGAAGTGCGTACTTCACGCTCAACAATGTTATCGTCCTTGTCGTAAATGGTAAGAGATGACTTGCTGATATCTGCAATATCACCTTCTTCAAGAAAAATAAAACGCTGGGTAACAGGTAATAAAGCCGCTACATCGGAGGCAATAAAATATTCGCCAAAGCCCACACCAATCACCAGTGGGCTACCACTGCGCGTAGTCACTAAACGATTCGGTTCCTCAGTGGAAATCACCCCCAGTGCATAAGCACCTTCAAAATCACGGGTAGCATGTTTAACAGCTGCTAACAGATCATCGCCTTTTAATTTATATGACTCGATCTGGTGAACGACTACTTCAGTATCAGTTTCAGATGTAAAGCTAAAACCCTGGTCCTGTTGACTTGCTCGTAAAGCTGCATGGTTTTCAATAATACCATTATGAACAACAGCAACTTTTTTGTTACAGATATGGGGATGTGCATTTGGCTCTGATGGTTCACCGTGGGTCGCCCAACGGGTATGGGCAATACCCAGAAAACCCTTGATCGGCTGCTTCTCCAGTGATTCGGCCAGGTTCTCTACCTTACCCACTTTACGCACACGATCGAGACAGACATCATCATTTAAAACAGCTATACCCGCAGAGTCATAG
>JAOUQA010000353.1 GCA_029879605.1 Gammaproteobacteria bacterium | reverse complement strand
GCTGCAAACAGGTATTCCACCCCATGCTCGGCCACCAGCGCTACCATCACCACGGCCATCGCCCCGGTTGCACCGGAAATCATACCCGGACGACCACCAAAAATAGATGCCAGCAAACCCACCATGAAAGCAGCGTACAGCCCTACCAGGGGATCAACGCCAGCCACGAAAGCAAAAGCTACCGCCTCTGGTACCAGCGCCAGTGCTACGGTCAAACCTGACAGTATTTCATTCTGGAAACAAACGCGATTCGCACATCCTAGCTGAAACATAAGGTCCTCAGGAGGTCGGTAAAATGGGGGCTGATTGTATCAGACATCACTAATAATCTAAATCACCGTCTTCAAACTGTGGCATCCAAAGCAGGAAAATCACCATTAATTTCAAGCTGTTGCAAATATTGTGATCTAGCTTTGCTACAAAATAACCCAATTAGAACTACACTTACTCATACTATATTTTGAAACCTCTCAGGAGTTATTTATGCGAATCAGCCTTTTCTTATTAACCGCGTGCTTACTCTTTGGCCTTTCAGGCTGCAAGGTAACAGGCATAAAAGGTGAAATCGGTGGCGTCAAAGTCGAAGCCAAGGAAAATGGCGAAAAAAATGAGTCAGGCACTTTCTGTCCCCCGGGCCAGGCTAAAAAAGGCAATTGCTAATCCCAACCAGCTACACCGCAATGGATTTTTTCAGTGTCTCTTACTGAAGAAATCCATTGCACTTTAATCCTCTCATCATCCATCCCTGTTAATTAACCCGGACACACCAAAGACAGCAACAAAGCTGTTTACTATAGTCATTGTATGGATCCTTTATGTTATTCACAGCGACTACTTAATCCTTTTCGTGGTGTCATGAATGTCATCGAATACGAAGGAGCACAGGCGGTCAGCACCGATGGGCTGCACTGGGATATTTATGTTCGCGACAATGAACTGGTCAAAGACCTGGCTAATAGCCATATGGTGCAGACCAGTGATATTCGTTATGGCAGCTGGTCAAAAGCAAATGGCCTGCGACGTGGTGCCATTTATCCATCAGAGGATTTTAAATTACTGGAAAACCAGGGTGCGATTGTTTATGAATTTTTACTTAAACATTGCGATGAGGTTCCCTTTCCTCTTAAAGACTACTTTGAACTCTGGCTACTGGATGATAAACAACAACCGCTGGCCCTGTTAAGTAGTGTTATTAGAAAAAAAGACCGTGAATTTGATATCCCCTTATGCTGGCGCTCCGGCATCATCTGCAAAAAAAGTTTTTATTCTTCCGTGATTGAAGTACTGGCCAGTGAACATATACACCCGGCAGATTATATCTGTCATTACATTAATCACTTTGCTGATCAGAACCCGGTTGCACAATGGTTTTTTCGCGATGAGCTGGGAGACGCCAGGGGTATGGAAGGCATTAACCTCAAACCTGAACTGATTAATCGACGCCTCGATCAGTCATTATTCCCTGTTTTCTATATCAAGGATTATGGCCACGATCAGCCACATGAAAAACTGGTTAATGATTTTCTCGCCTGGCAGGCACCTTATTTTTTATTACTACACGATCTTGATGACAAAACCCGGTCTCAACTGGAACACCAGGCAAAACAGCGGGCATTAATACTGGATCAACTACACCATCTTTATCCAGCAATTATTAACCAGGACATTATTAATGCAGCGCGAGTCGAAGCCCTGCTAAGGCAACATAATAATTCCGGCATTGAGACAGAAGATACGTCAGACACAGATTATACAGAACTTAATATTTCACGAACTAACTAGCCGGTTTTCTGTTCCAGCTCATCCCGTATTCTCTGCAATTCATTCACATAGGCTTCAGCATCACCATAGGGTAAAAAATTATAATAACGGGAATGGGTCGTTTCCAGTTTCTGCGCATGTTTAATGGGGCACCAGTATTGCTCCGAACGAGCCGCGACTTCCTGCACATAAGCGATAAAACCATTGGCATAACTGCAATACAGACAGTTAAAACGCTCAATAGCATTCAGGTATTGCAACTTGTGACGATCCAGCACAATGTAATCACGTCGACGTACCCTGGGAATTTTATAAATAGAAAAACAGATCAACTGGTAAAAGAAAATAAAAATATCAAATATCATCACGGGAACAATCAGGCTATACACCACCGGCGATACCAGCAAACCTGGCCAGCTACATTCACCCAGGTAATCATTAATATGTTTAGTTAGACTGAGATGTTTTTCACGCACCCCCTCTTCAAAGCGAACCCGGCCTCGCCTGATGGTATAACCCAGCTCATCGGCTTCACTGGTGATTTCATCCGCCACCCGGGCCTCAAGCTCACGTATTTCATCCAGCAACTCATTCAGACGTGACATAACAGTACCTGTTTAGTTTTAAGATATTCATTTAATGCTAGAATACGCTGATTATTTAATGAAAGGTAACTTATGTTTAAAGTGAATGAATATTTTGATGGCCAGGTAAAGTCACTGGCCTATAGCGTTGACGGCAAACCTGCCACTTTAGGCGTCATGGCGAAAGGTGAATATGAATTTGGCACCGGCAGCATCGAACACATGACCCTGATCAGCGGCCAGATGTCCGTTAAACTACCCGGTGAATCAGACTGGCGTGATATCGCCATTAATGAAACCTTCACAGTCGAAGCCAATGTTAAATTCCAGGTCAGGCTGGCGGAAGACAGTGGGTATTTATGCCTGTATGAATAAACAGGAAAGACAGGTGTTAAAAAGATAAGTCCGCAAATGCACGCGAATAAACGCGAAGAAGTTTGGGGTCAGAAGTTTGGCGAAGTTTGGTGGAAGTTTGGGGTCAGAGTAAAAACTCTGGTTGCATGAAACATTTAATATATAATTTTCATTTAAGTTTTTACTCTGACCCCAAACTTGCTGCAAACTTGACCCCAAACTTGCTGCCCAAACTTGC
>JAOUQA010000034.1 GCA_029879605.1 Gammaproteobacteria bacterium | reverse complement strand
ATAAAGATTCAGGGACATACCCATGGACATGAAGAACAGGCCGAGTAGCAGGCCACGGAATGGCTGGATCTCTGCCAGTATCTGATGTTTGTAGGATGAATCGGAAATAAGCAGGCCGGCCAGAAAAGCTCCCATAGCCATGGAGAGTCCAGCGTGTTCGGTGATAGAGGCGGTGCCGAGAACAATCAGTACAGCTGAGGCTGTGAATATTTCAGGGTTTCCCGAAAGTGCAACACGGTGCAGCAGGGGGTGTAACAGGTAGCGTCCAATGATAACAATAATAACCAGGATGAATACTGACTCAACCAGGGCCAGGCCGATATCTTCCCCGATACTCATTTCCTGAATAGCCAGTAGTGGTATGAGTGCCAGCAATGGCACTACAGCCAGATCCTGAAGTAATAAAATAGATAAGGAGGTACGCCCGTACAGGGATGTAAGCATCTTTTGTTCTGATAATAACTGCAGAACAAATGCAGTTGATGATAATGCCAGTGCCGGACCAATAAGAATGGTTGCCCTTATAGAAGCATCAAACATAAAGTGTGCAATAAGGCCGATAACCAGGCCAGTGAGCAAAACCTGGAGTGTTCCAAGACCGAATACCATACGTCTTAATTGCCACAGGCGAGAAGGTTTAAGCTCAATACCAATGACAAAGAGTAGAAAAACAACGCCGATTTCAGCCAGGTGCTGAATATCGCTGATATTATTAATCAGACCCAGCCCATAAGGTCCAACAATAACACCACCTACCAGAAAGCCGGGCACAGCACCGAGTCGTATTGTCTGGAAAAAAGGCACAGCAATGACTGCTGCAATTAATAAAATAATAATATCGATAAGATATGAAGAAATCATAAAATCAAATATGCCCTGAGAAAATCATTCTACAAACAGAGTTCGAAATAGCTCGATATATCTATTTTAGTTTATAAGTATCAGTATGCAGGCAATAATAGCTGGCAATGCCTGTATATAAAATATTGTACGTTTTACCGTGATTCCACCATATATACCGGCAATGATTATGCAGCATAGAAAAAAAAGATTGAGTTGCCTGCCAAATGCAGCATCTGGATGAGCTAGTCCCCAGATTAAGCCAAGGCATAGAAAGCCATTATATAGCCCCTGGTTGGCTGCTAGTACTTTTGTTATTTTTGCATGTTCATCAGATAGAGAAAATATTTTCCTGCCAGATTTCCTGGTCCACAAAAACATTTCCAGGTAAAGAAACCCACAGTGTTCAATGGCTATAAGAATAATAATAATATTAATTAGATAATCCATTTTCCAGCTGCTATATGGTTATGAGTTTAAGAGTAATTCATCGCGTGTATAGAGTAGTAATGTTTTTACTATAAAGTATTAAATAGATCGTAAATTATTTTAGTCAAAATAGTATGACTTAATTGGGCAGGGATGGATACTGATTTATCAATGAAGAACTTATTTTTTTCTGGGCTTCCTGTTTTTCTGCAGTGTATTATTTAACCATAGTTTATCAATAAGACTGATAATGGCTACCTGCATATTGCCAAGGTACTGACTGGCAGCAGTTTGCTCAGTACGTTCAGCCAGGTGTGGACTGTCGTGGGTAATATTGTTGAGTCGACTTATCATCGATGCTTGAGGAGAATTCCATGGGTATTGTGTGTTGAATGCTTTATCAGCCAGTGGTTGCAAATTTTTCCCCTGTAAATGGCTGCGTAAAGCCAGTACTAACTGTCGATGCGGTGTGACCGCTGATCTGGGATTGGCAGAAATAGCTTTTTGTATTGCAGGCCAGAAATTATTTTGCAGAAAAAGATAATAAACCGCGTGCGCGGATATCATTTCACGTACATATTCATGGTTGTGTATTTCAAGTGCATAGCCATCTGCATTTAACTCATCTCGCCTGGCTATATAAACACTGGTTGCTGAATAGAAGACTGAAAATGCATTGTATATCCAGTAGAGTATTTTGCTGTCAGGGTATTTCTGTTTGTCAAAGGCCCGTGCATATTGCTGCCATGTTGAGCGTAACTGGTATAACCAGTTAGTAACCGGGTTTCGTTTTTTAGAAAACTGGCCTATCTTTCGTGTGATCATACATTCGAATTGTTTCGGCGAAAAACAGAGTAGCATGGGCAGACCAATCACCAGGGTATTATAAGACCAGAAGGGCAAGCCTCGGAGAGGTGTTTTAATAATATCAATTTCATAATCCTGGGTAATGACCAGCTGACGAATTTTTGGGCGTTTAAAGTGTTTTTGATTGGTTTCAACCAGGTTAAAAATATCAGGTAATTTATCAGCTGTTAGAGCAACACCGGCTGGAGCCACAGGTTTGTATTGTATCTGTCGCAGGCATAAAAGAGTGCTTAGCAGGGCAACTGTCAGGTAGATTAATGCTATCATCCAGTCAGGCTGGCTATCATTAGTCAGGATGTTGATTAAAGCGGATATACAGATAATAACTAGCAATGGAAATATCAGGCTTAATAGATAGCCGGTAATTGCTAACAGGCAGATGAGCCCAAGATAAAATGCCTGGTATTTCTCAATCAGTGATTCAATACGTCTCAGTACGCGATTTTTCCAGGCATTGAACGATGCTTTTATTCCCATTAATACCTCGGTTGCCTGCTTCAAAGGTTAACTTAACAACATTACAGTTATTAAGTATAGGTAACAAAATAATATTTTTTTGTATAGATATTGATCACAGTTTTTTCGGCTATTGAGTCTGGTTGATAGCCGAATTCAGCATAATATATGGATTACAAAAACCAGGTTAAACTGTACGGTCTATAGATGGTAAAAAGAATGAAGGATGCCTGGCCAGACTTCCAGTTTGATCAGTCTGAAATTAATTATCTGTTGAGTACCCGCTATAGATGTCAGTGTAAAACTGATTATTGCTGTTCATTCAGTTTTATAATAATTGAGAACTGAGAATAACGACCTGGTAACTAATGAGCATGGTGTAACCAGTTAAGGTTAGTTGCATAAATCGTGCTACGCTGAACAGATTAAACAGGCGAAAATGTATATATCGAGTTAGAAATATAATGCATAGCCCGGTGAGTGCCAGTTTGGTATAAGTAAATAATTGTATATCTTTTTGTACAACCACATCCAGTAATGGATTAACTTCGATGCCACCTGTTGCAAGTATATTTAGGGTTAGAAATGCATCTGTGACTGACAGGATCATTATGCTGATGGCCATTAGTACATGGTTCGTAGCAGGTATATCTACCAGCTGATTATGTTTATCCTGTTCACGACGTATGGTTTTGCGACGACCAAAAAACCAGTAATAACTTGAATTGCTGGTTGATTGACGACGATCAGTGCTAGATCTGTATTCATTAAATGTGACAGTGGCAGGACTTGCTCCTTGCCGCAACAGCTCCGAATTCATAATGATTCCTTCATTTATAACCTTATGATTAATAATGGAGCAATTGTTGTGCCAGATTAAAATTTAATATATTACAATAACTTAGATAAATCTTGGATTACAGATTGTAAGTAAAACTTTACAATGAAATCGATTTTTGGTGATCTATTCATAAATAAATTTATATAAAAAATAATGATTTATGTTAATGTTTAAACAGGATTTTTAACTGTAAATAATTCCGACGTTTTTCTTCTAATATATTGGAAATTTTAAGTCAGGATAGATATGAGTGAGGTTCAGTTTGTAAGATGTCAGTACAAACAGTGGTTTATCAGGCAGGTGTTGATTGTTTCAACCAGCAGCTGATGAGTGGACTTTTTACATATTTGTATAACTGGTAATGGCAGTGATCACGGGTTTGTTAATGGTGACTTCTTCTCTGGAGCTACCAGAAATATTTTGCCTTTGAATAGTCATTGATTCTTTGACATTAGCAGTAACGAGAGTTTTGTTATTATTAAGTGTAATTTTCATATTTGACTTGTTGTATTTATAGTTTTGATATTCAGTCCAGTCCTGATTAAGCAATGCTGTATATTCCTGTTTGAAGTGTTTGTTTTATTAGTTGTTTTCAAGAGGGTGAAGCATTAATTGTAATTTTATGTAGAAATAGTTTTTATCAGAAATATTTATTATTATGTACAGCATTAAAAAATAGTATGAATATTCGATTGAAGCGATGAATTCAAGTGCCTGGGCTGTAAAATGATATATTACTGTTACTGAATTTGATTCAGCTTAGAAATAACTATAAATAATAATTTATTTACCTGGCTGCCAGGTGAGTGGACCATATCGGCCAGAAAACACCGAGGATCAGTGCGCCACCAAGGGTGCAATATAGTCCTAATTTGAATTTGTTAGTATTCATAAAAATCACCCCGCCATACATTAACCAGCCCCAGGGTGTGAGTAAGGACATTGCCAGCCCCAGTGGGTAGGCTTTTATCAGTGTTGTAACAGGTTCCAGCTTGCCTGGTGTTAGATGATTGATCATAAACCAGCTGGCAAAAGAAAAAAGCAGGGCAGATACCGGGCCGGCAACCAGCCAGATAATATTTGTTTTAAGAGTAACTGTCATATTAAACCTGTAATGTAGCATGACAGGGTACAAGATCTGGGTTCAATGTAAAGCAGTAATCTCATAAGGATGCATTCTGTTCACTGAGTTTTTCAGTCACATGGTTAGCAAAGCCTGCACCTGCTTCTGCATAGATATTAAATGCGGCATCAAGACCAGCCTGTTTTAGCATTTCTACCTGGTCATCGTACTTGGCAGTACCTGCAACCAGTCCTTTAAAACCATTTTGGTCGAGTTGTTGAAAGGCAAACAGGTTTTCTTCCGGCTTGGGCATGTCCAGTAGAATAATTCTGACTTTTTCCAGTTGCAGGTTTTCCCAGAATTCAACGTCGGTAGCATCACCAAGAATAACTTTTCGCCCCTCGGCTTTATGCTTTTCGAGAATGACTGCATCATTATCGACACCCATTACAATATCACCGTGTTTTTCGCGTAAGGTTTCATAGGCTGCAGTTCCAATACGTCCCATACCAAACACCAGGATTTCTGCGTCGCCTGTGCTAATAATGCGATCACGGCTTAAACGTTTTTCTCGTTGGAAACGAGTAATAAATTTATCCATACGCGCAAATAACTGATGTGATGCAACGTTTAATGGCGATGCGATAATAAATGTCAGCGCCATTGCTACTGCAATTACACCTAACCAGTCACTGCTCAGCCAGCCCTGGCTGTAACCAATCGCGCCAACGATTAAACCAAATTCACTATAATTAGCCAGGCTGAGGCTGGTTAAAAATGAAGTACGTGCTCGTAAGCGAAACATACTGATGAGCCAGTAATAAATTAATACTTTAATGGGCAATATGGCTACCAGTAACAGGGCGATGGCGAACACATGCAGACTCATGCTGGCGGTCAGGCCGATGCTGAGGAAAAAGCCAATCAGGAAAAGGTCTTTAAAACCCAGCAGGGCATTGGCCATTTCAGATGAGCGTGCCTGGCGCGCCAGTATCATTCCCATTACAAGAGCACCTAAATCTGCTTTCATATTGACCTGTTCAAAAAGAGAAGCACCACCCATCGCAAAAATAAAACCAGTGATGACCAGTAGTTCTCCATGACCGACACGTTTAATAATCTGGTTAAAAACGGGTCTCAGTGCAATGAGTACAATTAATACCACTGCTGCCCAGGGTGAAGGGATCTTTCCGGTAGAAATTGTTAGAAAAACAACAGCAAAAATATCCTGCATAATCAGGATACCAATGGCTATGCGGCCATGGTTGGATTTTAGCTCGCCTTTGTCTTCAAGTACTTTAACAGCAAAAACGGTACTGGAAAAACTAAGTGCAAAACCCAGCAGGACTGCAGTTTGAAGATTTATATCGACTAACAGCGGCAGGCCGGTATAGCTGACAATACTAATCAGGCTGGTGAAGGATATGACAACCATTAGTACATGCAGACTTGATACGCCCCAGATTTCAGGTCGGGCTAAACTACGCAGATCCAGTTTAAGGCCTATGGTAAATAACAGCAGGGTGATGCCAAGGTCGGCCAGGGTATTCAGTGCAGGAAAGGTTTCTATGCCCATGGCCTGCATAATAAAACCACCGAGCAAAAATCCAGCCAGTGGCGGCAGGCCTAGTTGTTTAGCAACAAATCCCAGTATGAAGACCAGGGAAACTAAAATGGTATATGAATCAGCGGCTGCAATCCAGGTGAAGTCCACAGTCATGCCTCGTTTTTGAAAGTCTATAAACGATAATATTATAGTGGTTGGAATTTAAAGCAAATAAAGATTGACTGTATTCATAGCTTTGCTTGAATTAGATGTTATTGTGGTAATTAAAACATTTTTTACTAATAGTGAATTAATAGAGTGCCCGGACGAGTGTGAAAAATAGTATTGTGAGCCAGTGAAGCTTATTATCAATATAAAGACATAAAGTAAAACTGCCATTTATGGCTATAAGTGTGATTCATTCTGTTTTAATTGATAGAGTAATAGTGTTTTGAATAAATGAAATATCTACCCCTGTTTTTTCTAGGTAATTTAATAAATAAACTGGGCTATATTAATAAAGTTGTATCAAAAAATGCATGTGATTTTAAATTATAAATGTCATTGAGGTGCTTTTTGTCGCTAGTACGGAATTGTTTTAAAGGACTACTGTTAAATAGTATTGCTATGACAACTATTGTCATCATAATTGTCATGGCTTTCATGGCTAATTTATGGGTTGAGCGCGCAAATAAGGTTGATTTAGAAAAATCATTAAAAATGGTGCTCAATAGTGCACAGCAGGGACTGCGATTATTGTACCAGAATCACCAGGCAACAACCCTGGTCTGGGCTAATGATGAACGCTTGCGGGTAGTCACGCAGCGTTTACTGAGTTTACCAAGATCCCAGGCTGATTTACAGGCGGCGCCTGAGCAATCTATATTACGTTCACTTTTTCATCCATATATAGGTCTGGCGGGCTTCAAAGGTTTTTCAGTTATTTCTCGTGAGGGTGTCAGCCTGGCGTCAATTATGGATGACAGGATTGGCCAGGTAAATATACTGGCGCAACAGGACGAGTTTCTACAACGAGTCTGGCAAGGTGAAACTCTCATGAGCTTGCCAGTAAAGTCTGATATGCCTCAATATAACCAATATGGGCATGTGGTCGAAGGTGCACCGGTATTTTTTTCTGCTACCCCGATACAGGATAATAAGGGTGTAACAATTGCAGTTTTGGCTATGCAGGTTGATCCAGCACTTGAGTTTTCCAAAACATTTACCCGGGCACGATTTGGTGAATCTGGAGAAACTTATGCGCTGAGTAGTGATGGTTTGTTGCTCAGTGAAAGCCGATTTAATCATCATCTGATTCAAACCGGTTTGCTTGATGATCACCAGGATGCAAGCCTTAAAGTCTATGTGAAGGATCCGGGAGTTGATCTGACAAAGGGCGAATTATCTGTTCTTAATCGTAGAGATCAGCCGCTTACTTTAATGGCTGCCAGTGTTAACAGAAAACTGTCTGGTTTTAACCTGGATGGTTATCGAGATTATCGTGGCGTACCTGTTGTAGGTGCATGGGTGTGGGACGATCAACTGGGCTTTGCTATAGCAACCGAGGTTGATGCAGATGAAGTATTTTCAGGTCTGCTACGAGCGAAGGTGGTTATTTTTATTGCTATGCTTTTATTGACCCTTTCAATATTGTGCTTATGGTGGTTGTTTAAAAAAATGCAGAATGAGTTATCCAGGAATGTTAAGTTATCGGAAAAAGCCAGGATTTTAGCAGAAAGAGAAAAGAGTCAGGCAGATACTGCAAACAGGGCAAAATCAGAATTTCTTTCATCTATGAGTCATGAGTTGCGTACTCCGCTCAATTCAATTATAGGATTTTCTCAACTGCTGGAAATGTCTGATCCTCCTTTATCGGCTACACAGATCGAACATGTTAAACATATTTATGCGGGGGGTAATCATTTGTTGTCTTTGATTGAAGATGTGCTTGACCTGGCAAAAGTTGAGGCAGGTAAGCTCACTTTTGATTTAAGTTCGATTTCAGTTTACCAGGTCATACTGGAAAGTATTAATATGGTTTCAGCACTGGCCAGTGAGCATAATATTACTATAGATGAGCGATCAAGTCATCATGATGTTCTTCTGTACTCGGATTCAGTACGCTTGCGCCAGGTGCTGGTTAACCTGTTAACCAATGCTATAAAATATAACAGGCCGGGCGGTCGTGTCATCATTGCCACAGAAATAAATAAGCAATATTTACGTATACTGATTTCGGATACAGGTATGGGAATTAAAAATAGTTATCATGATAAAGTATTTGAAGCATTCAACCGGCTGGGTGCTGAACAAACCGATATAGAAGGTTCAGGTATTGGTCTTAGTCTTACCAGGGAACTGGTTGAAAAACTGAATGGTCAGGTAGACTTTACCAGTGTTGAAGGCCAGGGGAGTACTTTCTGGGTTGATCTCCCTTTAGATAAGGCCTGATCTATATAATGTTGCAATATTTAATTTTATCTTTATTAATAAATTTACAGATTATTAATAAAGCATGTAATGATATTTACAATAACTGGTCGGGCAGGTTTTGTAATGTCTTGCTAAGTTAATCAAAAGCTTTTTTAAGATCAGTGATCAATAATTTATCGGTTGTTCAAAATCATAAGACAAATGTTTCGACTTGAAAATTGCATAATGTCTGTAAGCTGATTTCAGGGCATAATGCATATTACCTGGGACGAGGCCAGGGGATTCTAATTAGTCGGGATTAATAAAAACGATTATGAACTTCAAAAATCAGCAAAATTCACAGAGCTTATGGCCAGACAATAAATTAAGCATTAATCAACATGAAATTGATATGCTTCTGCAGAATTGTAAGCCTGGTTTTGATGAGTTTGTAGTCCAACAGCAGTTGGGTGAGGCAGTAAGCAGTATGCTTAATGCTGTTTATCTTCCACTGTCTGCCTGGGTAGCCAGTCAGCATAAACATCATCCCGTTATTATCGGTGTGAGTGGTGCACAGGGGTCTGGTAAGTCAACCTTAAGTCGTTTGCTTGCCTATTTATTATCAGAGGCATTTAATAAAACTGTTCAAATACTTTCAATTGATGATTTTTATCTTTCGAAGCAGCGTCGTCAGCAACTGGCCAGGGATATTCATCCCTTACTGGCAGTGCGTGGAGTTCCAGGTACTCATGATGTGCAACAGGGTATAAACCTGTTAAGAGCATTAAGGTCAGTTGAAACATTCATGCCAGTTACATTGCCCATTTTTAGCAAGGCACAGGATGATTGTTTGCCCGTTGAAGAAGGCACGGTTATTGATCATCCGGTAGATATTATTTTATTTGAAGGCTGGTGTGTTGGTGCGCAACCGCAAGGTGAGCATGAACTAAGTGAAGACATTAATCAACTTGAGGCTGACGAGGATAGTGAGGGTATCTGGCGTCACTATGTTAACCAGCAGCTTGCCGGTCCATATCAAACCTGGTTCCGTGAGATTGATTATTTAATTATGTTGAAAGTTCCTGATATGAGCTCGATATTTGACTGGCGTTTATTGCAGGAGCAGAAACTGGAAAAACATTGCCTGCAAAATAATATTGCAACCGCACATATTATGTCAGAGCATGAGATTGGTCGATTCATAATGTATTACGAGCGAATCACTCGTTATTTGTTGAATGAAATGCCTTCACGTGCTGATGTATTGCTTGAGCTCGATAAACAGCATTTGATCCATAAGGTGGTTTTAAAATAAGGTGATAAAATATCAATGCTTATTATTTGTTGATTTACTCGATATTCTGTTTGTTCTTGCCTAATTACCTAAACTTAGCGTGGTAATTGGCTAAATTAATTGTAATAGCCTCGTTTTTTACCAAATATCTTCCTTTTCCTTGATTGGCTACCCTGAATGGGCGATTAAAAAACCAGTTCTGTCATCTAATATAATTTTATCGAGGTGTTATGGCACGAGTTTAAATGTAGAAACGATATGTCTTCCTGCAAGCATTGTGGAGTTGTTAAAACAGATACGCTTGATCTGTGCAGGGTTTTTCTGGTTCTGATTTTCTTACTGGTTGCATTAAATTACTTTGTCTGGCGTCTTTCTACGTTTAATGATAATTACTTTTATTTTTCATTATTAATCTATGTTGCCGAGCTATTCGGTATTATGACAACGCTGTTGCATCTGTTTATGACCTGGAAGTTGACAATCCGGGTGTCACCGCCGCAACTTGATGATCGAAAAGTCGATATTTTTATTCCAACCTACAATGAACCAGAAGATATGTTGCGTAGAACTCTTATTGCAGCAACGAGTCTGGATTATCCATGTAAGGTCTGGCTGCTCGATGATGGTGACAGGCCAGAGATGAAAAGTCTGGCTGATGCATTTAATGTTGAGTATCTGGCCAGAAAGGATAATCAACATGCAAAGGCAGGAAATCTGAATAATGCCTTGCAGTATTCTGATGCAGAGTTTATTGCGATCTTTGATGCTGATCATGCCCCTCATAAAAATTTTATCACAAATACAATTGGTTACTTCAGGGATGACAAGGTTGCCCTGGTGCAAACGCCCCAGGACTTTTATAACCTGGATTCATATCAACATCGGTCGCAACGTAGTGTGCGACGCATCTGGACAGAACAGTCGCTTTTTTTTAGAGTTATCCAACGTGGCAAGGATTACTGGAATGCCGCATTCTTTTGTGGCAGTTGCGCAATAGTTAGACGCGCTTCTCTTGATACTATTGGTGGCTTTGCTACTGGAA
>JAOUQA010000352.1 GCA_029879605.1 Gammaproteobacteria bacterium | reverse complement strand
TGATCGGGATCCTGGTTGAAAAAGGGGCTGCCTATGCCGCTGACAACGGAGATGTGTATTACGATGTCAGTAAGTTTGCCACTTATGGTCAGTTGTCGGGTAAAAAACTCGAAGATCTACGTGCCGGTGAACGGGTGGCGGTTGATGAGCATAAAGATGATCCACTGGATTTTGTCCTCTGGAAAGCCGCCAAGCCAGGTGAGCCGTTCTGGGAATCACCCTGGGGTAATGGTCGGCCAGGCTGGCATATTGAATGTTCTGCCATGTCCACCTGTTGCCTGGGTAATCATTTTGATATTCATGGTGGTGGTCAGGATTTACAGTTCCCTCACCATGAAAATGAAATTGCCCAGTCAGAAGCATGTACGGGCGAAAAGTTCGTTAACGTCTGGATGCACAATGGTTTTGTGCGTATTGATGATGAAAAAATGTCCAAGTCACTGGGTAACTTTTTTACCGTGCGTGAAATTCTTGATCGTTACCGGGCAGAAGATATTCGATATTTTATTCTCGCCAGCCATTACCGTAGCCCGTTAAATTATTCGGATCAGATGCTGGACAGCGCAGGTGCGGCTTTGACCCGTTTATACACAGCTTTGCGTGATGTTGAACTGACTCAGCCGGGCGAAGATGAAGAGCCATACATCCAGCGTTTTAACAAGGCGATGGATGAAGACTTCAATACCGCGGAAGCCATTGCAGTACTGTTCGATCTGGCTAACCAGGTTAATAAGCATCGACAGGATGATCCGGCAAAAACAGCATCCCTGGCCGCCACCCTGAAACAGCTGGGTGCTGTACTGGGCCTGTTACAGGATGAGCCAGATCACTATTTACGCAGTTCGGGTTCGGCTGATACAGGCGGGCTGGATGATGCAGCGATCGAGAGCCTGATCCAGCAACGCCAGCAGGCCAAGATAGATAAAAACTGGGCCGAAGCAGATCGTATTCGTGATGAGCTGAAACAGCAGGGCGTGATTCTTGAGGACAAGGGCGCGAATACGAGCTGGCGCAGAGAATAAAAATGTTGATAATGAACCAGCCACAGGTTTCATTTACCTGGGGATAGACCGTTGCTTTTTACGCTCTGTCCCCGGTCGCGTATACCACTAACATCTCTACGAAGTCAGTGGTGGGTTCCTTTAATCTGCGTGGTATACAAGTACGGGGGACGGAGCGCCAAAAAACGGCGGTCCATCCCCGAGCAAAGCAGGCGTGAGATACCTGTTCAACAAACATTTGCGTTTATTTGCGGACTTTTCCTGTCTTTTTTCCTTACAAATTCAGCCTTCTAGCTTGTTCTATACCGGTTTCACCCGTATAATTCACCGCCTTTATTTTAACTCCTTGCTCCACCGCCAAGATAGCGGGGGGCAATAACCGTAAGGAGCACGCAATGCGTCACTACGAAATCGTATTTCTGGTTCATCCGGATCAGAGCGAACAGGTACCTGCCATGATCGACCGTTATCGTGGCATTATCGAAGCCAATGATGGAAAAATCCATCGCCTGGAAGACTGGGGTCGTCGCCAGCTGGCATACCCAATTAACAAAATTCATAAAGCTCATTATGTTCTGATGAACGTTGAATGTGGTCAGGAAGAAATGACCGAGCTTGAGTCTGCTTTCCGTTTCAATGATGCGGTTCTGCGTAATATGGTTCTCAAGACAAAAGGTGCGATCACTGAAATGTCTCCTCTGGCCAAAGAGAAAGAAAAAGAAGATGAGAGACCAGCAAGAAGAGCACCAGCTGAAGATACCGCTGCTGTTGAAGATAGTGTAGAAGATGATACTGCACTCGCTGATGAAGCTGAATCTGCCGCTGAAGAAGCTGCAGAGTAATTACCGGATTTTAGGAGACTGAACCATGGCTTATTTTCGTCGTAAAAGATTTTGTCGCTTCACAGCCGAAGGCATTACTGAAGTTGATTATAAAGACCTTAACCTGCTGAAAAACTATATTGGTGAAACTGGCAAACTGGTACCTGCACGTATTACAGGTACAAAAGCAAAATACCAGCGTCAGTTGACCACGGCTGTTAAGCGTGCCCGTTACCTGGCATTGCTGCCTTATACTGACCAGCATTAAAGGCATGGCCGAATTAATTCGGCAAATTAGATGATGTTAGCTCTGGCCAGATTTGTCATGGCCGGGCCTAATCAGGCGGCTCTGGTCGCTGCTGTTAGTGCCCTGCTAGCCCTGTTGTTTCCACCTTTTGCCTGGATAAGCGGGGCGGTGGTTGCACTGGTAACATTGCACCTGGGAGAACAGCGAGGCATTCAGCTGATGCTGTTTGCGGCTTTAGGCACTGGCCTGTTGAGCTGGCTGGTACTGGGCACACCACTGGTAGCACTGGTTTTGATGATGGTGCTCTGGTTACCCGTCTGGCTGGTATCCTGGGTATTGAAACGCACCGTCTCATTGAGCCTTGCGTTACAACTGGTGGCGGGTATGAGCATGTTGCTGATACTGGTTTTTCAGTTATTTTATCCCCAGCTACAGCTTGAGCAGGGACAGCTATTCAAGGATGCAATGGAGCAGATGATGGCAGAGCAGCCAGCATCGGTTGACAGGGAAGCACTCAACCAGGCAATAGATACTATTCTGAGCTGGTTGCCGGGTATCATGGCTTCTGGCCTGTTATTTACAGTGGTATTCAGTATATTGCTGGGTAGAGGCTGGCAGGCTGCCCTGTATAACCCGGGTGGGCTGACTAAAGAGTTTAATGATCTGCGCCTGGGTCAGGGCCCTGCCTTGCTGGCGACAGTTCTTCTGCTAGCAGCAGGTATTAGTTCGTCTGATCTGCTGATTATGCTGGTGCTGGTGGTACTCAGTATTTACCTGGTGCAGGGTATGGCACTGGTACATGGCCTGGTTGCCATAAAAGGTATAAATAAATCCTGGTTGGTGGGATTTTATTTTTTAATGTTTTTGTTGCCGCAGCTGGTATTA
>JAOUQA010000351.1 GCA_029879605.1 Gammaproteobacteria bacterium | reverse complement strand
ACTCACAGGCACGACAAACAGGATGATCAGGCTGAACATTTTTGCCCAGTAGCTTTTCGATAAATTCCTGCTGCGAATAAATCTGAGCAATGTCAGCTTGGGATTTGTTTTTTTGCATATTGAGATATTAATTGATGCAAGTGAAACAGCATACTTGCAACGATTTATTTTGTTTAGCCGCTACTTCTAGCAGTAACTCCTTGCATTACCAGGTTATCAGGACTCCTGACATTCAGGACTGTTGCAGTGCCCGTATAAAATCAGGCTATGCTCGGTTATCTCAAAACCATTATCCCGGGCAATCTGCTTTTGCCTGTCTTCAATCACCTGGTCCATAAATTCAACAACACGCCCACATTTAATACATACCATGTGGTCATGATGCCCACCCTGGTTGAGCTCAAAAACTGCCTGGCCACCTTCAAAATGATGACGATTAACCAGACCTGCTGCCTCAAATTGAGTCAAGACCCTGTAGACCGTAGCCAGACCAATTTCCTCACCAGCATCTAACAGGGCTCGATAAATATCCTCAGCTGTCTGATGCCTGTGTTGCCCTGCTTCAAGGAATTCAAGAATTTTCATGCGTGGGAGCGTGACTTTTAAACCTGCTTTTTTAAGATCCGCTGTTTCCAAGGAAAAACTCCTGCTGTTTTTGGTGGTCAGATGGGGTAATATTTCAGCGCCCATTATACGCCCAAAGGCTTACGAAAGTAATTATAAGAATCATTATCATATGCAAATACCAACTACGACACTGCTACTATTTCTACTGACCCCTCTTGCTTTCAGTTGTGCCAGCATCCTGCCTGACCCGCATAAACTCGATATTCAGCAGGGTAATCGCTTAAAACTTGAAGATGTAAACAAATTGAAAGTGGGCATGACCCGTAAGCAGGTTGAATTTATCCTTGGTACCCCACTGCTGAAAGATGGCTTTCACGGTAACCGCTGGGATTATATTGACTACTTTAAACCTGGAAATGGTGAACCTGAGCAGTCCAGGCTTAGTCTGTATTTTAACGGTGATGAACTCTCAAAAATTGATAACCGTCACTTTAAAATCTCTACAGATAAAGCAGAAAACCCTGACAATTAACGCCAACCATCTGATTTAATTACTTTTATTCAATAATCCAAATAGTAAATCTGTGGCAGAATCTATCTGCGACAAGTATAAACATGTGTCTTTTTCATAGATTTTTCGATTATTTCGATTATAATTGCAAATATTGCAATTATAATGATGGTCAATCCTATGAAGTCTACTGAATCAATAAACCCCCCTACATCACAGGCAACTGAAGATTTTATATCAACGCAAAAAGCAGCTGATTTATTAGGAATATCATTACGCAGTGTTCAGTACTGGGTTGAAAATGGAAAGTTGAATGCATGGAAAACGGCGGGAGGACATCGCAGAATCGCTGTTGAATCAGTCAACAGGTTAATGCAGGAACAGAACCAGGCTAAATCCACCTTAAACAACCCGTCCAGAAAAAAAGTGCTTGTGGTCGAAGATGAACCTGATTTGCTCGAATACTACCGACTACATATGCATTCATGGCAGTTACCTATCAATATTATAACTGCTGAAAATGGTTTTGAAGGATTAATGCAAATAGGCCAGCATAATCCAGATATTATCATTACCGACCTGGTAATGCCTGATATGGATGGTTTCACCATGATTCAGGCGATTAACCAGAAAATCAAAAATACAGGCAAAAAAATAATTGTTGTTACCAGACTCAACGAAAAGGAAATCAACAACAATGGAGGACTTGATGAAAATATTATAGTTTTTCAAAAGCCTGTGCCAATAAAGAAAATTAGACAAGTTATTTATAACCATATTGAAAATAATAACTTCAGAATCAGGGCCTAAGAGACAATTTGATATGAATACTACCCCTGAAAATAGCTCTAGTATTAACTATCTACCCGCATCAACAGTTATGGTTTACGCCAGCATGGCCACAATTAATTTAGAAGAAAAAACATCGAGCCTGACTTATTGGACAAACCCATAATGAACATGTCATTGCGAATAAGTCTCCTGATAACTTTTATAACAATCACCGTTACGTTTGTTACAAGTTACACTCATGTAAAAACATTAGAGAATGTATTTACGCATAATGAAGAAGCATGGTCGACCAGTATGGCTCATGCAATTTCAGAAATGATCTCAAGCAGATTTTCTGAAAAAGAAATATATGACAACACACATGAACTAAAAGAAGAACTAGACAACATAGTTAAACAAAATAATGAGATTGAATATGCTTACATTGCCGATTCAAACAATAGAATAATCACTCATACATTTAGGAGTACACCCCCTGAAAATATAGAAAAACTATTAAACAAGAACAATCATCAACAGGCAAAAATAGCCGACAAGGACATTATAAACACGTCATATGAAATAGCTCATGGAATGAGCATAAGATTATCTCTTGGTATTAATCAATCACCCAATAGATCATACATTAATAAAGTACGTCAAACATCTATATATACTGGCATCACTGTTGGAATAATTGCATTAGCATTAGGGTTATTGTTTACGAGCCGCGTCAACCAGCCACTAGCCCTGATCACTAAAACATTAACAGAAATAAAAAACAAAACCCAGTTAACAAATATCAACTTACCTGATACAGGCCCATCAGAAATCAAAACCCTTAGCAGGGCATTTACGGATGTTTTGAATTCAAGAAACGAAGCTCAACAGGATGCCATCAATCGACAATTACAACTGAATTTACTACTTAACTCAACAGGTGAATGCATATATGGAATCGATACTAATGGTAACGCAACTTTTGCCAATCAAGCATGTATTAAATCATTAGGGTTTAACTCAGAAGAAGAATTACTGGGAAATAATATGCATGAGTTAATCCATCATAGCTACAAAAATGGAGATCATTACCCAATCGAAGAATGC
>JAOUQA010000033.1 GCA_029879605.1 Gammaproteobacteria bacterium | reverse complement strand
TTTCTGTGCATTGTAAGCATCATTCAAATGACCCGCGATACGTTTGGCAAAATTGATAGTCTCCTGGTCTTTTGGTGTAATCTCATCTTCATAGGCATGACCACCCTGACCATTTCTCATATCTTTGCCCGGTAGATCACTGGATATATCCTGTTCATGCAGTCGACCTTCGGGATGAGCAAGCGTTTCAAGCTCATGTAATGCTGATGTGGATGTTTTCGCACTAAATATACGTGCCCGACTACTGTCAGCAACAACAACCCAGGTTGTACTCATCGTTAAGCCCCTTATCAGGTTTTCATTTAATATCTAATATTAAATAACAATCATTATTTTCCTTATATGACAGGAATCAAATGACCACTGGATAGCATAAACCATAATGTAACAGGTTAACATTCAGTTCGATATGATGTCTCATGTCATGGGATGAAGTATTATGTTAATTATGAACCTTAGACTTTATGTTAGTGTTTGTTTATATGTGCCACTAATACTATCAATTCTCAACGCCTGCAGTTCATCAATTCCTGATACCATTAAAACACCCCTGCCAGACAGGCTGACGCTACAACAGGTACAGAATCAGCCTGATGCTTATAAATCAAAACCTGTACGCTGGGGTGGCGTTATAGTCGACATCCAGAACATGAAAAAACTCAGCCAGCTCAATATCATTGCCTTCCCCCTGACAAAATCAGCTAAACCTGACACTACTCAGCCCAGTCCGGGTCGATTTATTGCCACAAGCAATGATTTTCTTGATCCTGCAATTTATACAAAAGATCGACATATTACGGTTAATGGCATTATCTCCGGCAGTGAAACAATAAAAATTGGCGACTACCCCTACCCCTATATTAAGATTGATATCAGGCAACACTATCTCTGGCCAGTAGAAAGGATAAACAGGCTGGATGACTACCCACCGGACTACTGGTGGTATGACCCCTGGTATCCATGGCATCACCACCGGGGATATCATTAACAACATAGGTACTGCTCATGCTATTACGTTTAGTTTCCAGTTTAACCATCCTGTTAGTCACTGGCTGCACATCTCTACCGGCATTTGATACCCGCCAGGCCGACCTGTCCTTAACCCCTGGAAATAGTATTGATAAAAAGCATTCTAAGCTGGGTAAACAGGTACTCTGGGGGGGAGTAATACTGGCAACAAAAAATTTAAAAACAGATACTCAAATTGAAGTACTGGCCTACCCTCTTGATGGGCGACATGTACCACTAAAAGAGCAAACCCCGTCTGGACGATTTATTATTTTACAGGCAGGTTATCTTGAATCTGCCAACTATGCACAGGGGCGACTCGTTACAGTCACAGGAAAACTGGGTTCGATCATGACGGGTAATGTAGGGGAAACGATGTATAACTACCCGGTCGTGATACCAAAACAATTGCATTTATGGCCCACTGATATTAATCAGTCAAAAACCCGATTTCATTTTGGTATTGGCATCGGTCTCTAAAGCCCAAAAAAAAGCCCTGCACTTGGCAGGGCTTTTTTATATTTTAGTATTCGTGTACTTTATTGTGGTACAACATTCACAGCGCTTGGGCCTTTAGCACCCTGCTCAGTTTCGAAAGAAACAGTCTGGCCTTCTGCCAGTGTTTTAAAGCCTTCAGCAGTAATAGCACTGAAATGGACAAATACATCAGCACTGCCATCAGAAGGTGCTATAAAACCAAAACCTTTGCTTTCGTTAAACCATTTTACTGTACCTGTAGCCATGCGGTTACCTCTTTGGTGATAAATTTAAAATTATTTTTAGACGCAGATTTATGCTGGAAATTACGGATCGGACTGCGATACTACATTGCGAGGTACTACCGGAACTACTAGTAAAACTGCTACTGGAGACGAACATACCTTATATTTTCATCAATTACTAGATCTTTTAGCACAAAAAACTATTAATTTTATGAATTCCCCTGTGTTAAAGTCAAAACCATTAGTTAATTTTATAAGCATTTTTAAAAACTGTGAAACCCTATATAAAAAAACTATTTTTCCTCTCTGTATTAATAATAACTGGCATCATTTTTGAAATTGCTGGCTGGCTAGACCCTGAAAAACTCCTCCTGATGGCAAGGGAACATGCCGACAATCAATGGTTAATTGTCATCCTCATTATATGCCAGGTAGTGTTATTCACATTCGCCCTCGCAGGCAGCTCTTTTTTATGGATTACGGCTCCTGTTTATTCCCCTGCCATGTCTACATTTATACTTGTTGCTGGAAGTACGCTTGGCGGTATCAGCGCCTATTATTTTTCACGACGATTAACCGATGACTGGATACATAAAGTCGAGAACTCACGAGTTTATAAACTCTTACGAAAAGAAGACAATTTTTTATCCCTGTTTGCTCTCCGAATCATGCCCGCATTTCCCCATGCCCTGATTAACTACAGCTCAGGCATCCTGAATATCAAACTCAGCCATTTCATTCCAGCCACTATCCTTGGCATAGGCATCAAGGCCTATGTTTTCTCAAGTGTTATTCATCAAGCCAGTGATGCATCTTCCATTGGGGATTTGCTTGATTTCTCAATATATAGTCCCTTATTACTAATTTCATCCTTAATACTACTGGGTTTATTTATCAAATATAAATACGAAATACACAAAAATAAACGTCAGGACTGATACCTTAGTCAACATAGCCCTGACCTGATGCTAAATATATTTTGTGAACACAAACAAAAAATCACCAATTAATTGAATAATCAGGTTTACTAAAGACCGTATGGCACTATACTTTATGATCTCTGGCTATTAAGCAGAATATATCCATATATAAACCATTGATTATCAGGAGTATTTCAGTGTCGCACCAGGAAACAGGTTTTACAGAAACCATTAATGATTTTGGCACCCATTCATCAAGCCTGGGTATTGATATGGATGAGCTTGTGCGTATTACTTTCCTGGAACAGTCTGCTAAATATTTTGGTGTATATATTAATCACGATCGCTACTCATCGATTATTGATGAGCAATATGACAGTACGATTAATTAATAATTATCTACTCAGGCAACCCACTCTTACAGTTTGATTTATTGTGCAAGACAGGCAAGTTTATCTGCTCCACAGCCTCCCTTACATGCCGTGGCTTCAAAACTGGAATTAAAGTAACGAATATCACACCAGCCGCTGCACAGCTTATAATTAATATCACAGCCTCCCCATGCCGGCGCAGTAAGAACAACCACTATCCCAACTGCTAACAGAATAATAATTAACTTTACCGGTTTCATACTGTTTCCTGAATTAGTTTAGTTCTCATCCGCATTTGTTATTTCTTTTATTTTTGGCTGCCCTTTAGGCCATGCACCAAATGGATAAGGCTGATAATCACTATTAAACGTTAAAAAAATCATGATCTGGTATGAATAGGTACTCAGGCTCTGACCAAGCTTTAATAACCTGTCGTTGGTCGACCCGGTAAATAGCACCAGTAAAAACTGAAATACAATAACTGCGCTCAGTACAACTTTTGCGACGCCATAAAAAACAGCAAATAACAACATATACAATCCACGAACCCAGGTAGACTGCTGTGTCAGGTTTTCTTTTATCTCATTCATATCACCATCCATCACTCACCACTAAAAACAATAATTATATCTATTAAATAGTACCAACAGTAAATATATGATGCATTTACTCGACCGGTTTTACAATAAACCGACCCACTTCAACCGAGGTCACAACAACACGTTGTCCTGAGGCAATGGTTTCAACACCTGCCTGCCTGTCGATCTCGACTTTCCAGCTAATACCTGAATACTGCGTACTTCCCGGGTTGGCCATAGAAATATCACTCTCGGTAATAAATTCATAACCCACCAGGTCACTGCTATTATCTTTTTTAGCTACACCCTCACCCTGAAGTTTCTTCAAGGGCTTCCACAATGCTGTTGCTATAAGACCTGAACTGATCCCGGTGCAGGCAACCCCAACAATCCAGGTTTCTGGCAATATTGAAGCCATCATTAATAACCCTGTTACTAATGCTCCCAGGCCCGTGAACAAAAACACCCCGATAACAAATCCTGTACCGACTTCAACAGCCAGTAATATAAACCCGGTAATAACCCAGAACTCCGCCTGGTGATTAGCAATATAATCAACAATCATAGGGTGCTCCCGTTATTGTGCAACATTATTACCACTGTTCAGTGTATTAATAATCGTCATAGCTTCAGCGACCACATTGGCGGCATTACTACTGTTTTCAGGCAAAAGCACAACAGTCGAATCTTTTGCGATAGCTTCCTTAGCCGCAATGGCTTTTTCAGCCAGATCAAGCTGTATGGCTTTTTGTCCTTCTTTTGTATCCGCAACACGACCCACAGTCTCCAGTGCCCTGGCCTGTGCTTCAGCTACAGCAATGATTGCCTGTGCTTCACCTTCAGCCCGTAAAATTTGCTCGGCTTTTTCTGCTTCTGCAGCTAATACCTGGGCATGCTTAGCACCTTCTGCTACATTAATTGCTGCCTGGCGATCCCCTTCAGATTCCAGGATAGTGGCACGCTTATCACGTTCCGCTTTCATCTGTCGTTCCATGGCTTCCAGTACTGTACGGGGTGGCTCGATATCCTTAATCTCATAACGCAACACCTGCACACCCCAGGGTTCAGCGGCCACATTAATAGCGTTAACGATATTAACATTTAAACTTTCTCGTTCTTCGAAGGTTTTATCCAGTTCAATTTTACCAATTTCACTACGCATGGTAGTCTGAGCCAGCTGGGTAACGGCATAGACATAATTATCAACACCATAAGATGCTTTGTATGGATCCAGTACCTTCAGATAAAGCACACCATCCACAACCAGGGAAATATTATCACGGGTTATAGCTGCCTGACTTGGCACATCTACCGCCTGCTCTTTCAAAGAACGCTCATACGCGACTTTATCAATAAAAGGAACCAGCATATTTAAACCGGCTTCCATGGTTTGATTATATTTACCAAAACGCTCAACAACATATGCCCTGTTCTGCGGAACAAACTTGATCGATGATTTGAGTAAAATAATTATTAAAACTGCAAGCCCGGTCCAGAAGCTGAATATCAAGCCCAGCAAATCTTCAATAAACATCGTGTTTCTCCTTGTTCTTAATATAGTTACAGAGATTAGCAGACTCGGCAGACAAAGTAATCCATCGCTAACTCGTACTAAAACTGGTCAATTATCGAGTAACACCTGCAGTTAAAGTAAATCGCATGGCTTCTTCCATATTCATATTCACCGGCCGCGTTGCTGACCGGGGTACCAGTACCGTATAGCCACCAATCATGTAGCTCAAGGGTATATACACCAGGACATGATCGTCACCACGAAAATCTGCCGGTAAGTTCGCACTGTTTGACTGAGTGATAAAACCGATAACTTCCATCTCCATATCACCAATACGAACCGCCACAACCTGGTCGAACTCTTTATCTTTATCAGGTGAGAAATAATTAAAGAAATCTCGAATTGCCCGGTAAACCGACTTGATCAATGGCATTCGATAAAGAATTTTTTCACCCCTGGCAAACAGACGCTGCACGATATAGGCATGCATCATCAGCCCAATAAAAAAAACAACCACCAGACCCACAACCAGCCCCATACCGGGCCAATAGTAATCTTCTGAAATAACCATGCGCATCATCTTACCCAGCATGGTTTCTGCGGTCACCGCGAACCAGTACAACAGATAAAATGATAACAATACCGGTAAGATTGTCATCAGGCCGGTAAGAATATGGCGACTAATAAATCTAAACATATTGTGTAACTCCAGGTTCGACTGATCAGTATCAGGCCAGACTGAACAGATGGATTGCCAGGTCACAGGCTAGTAACAGGCAAACGGGATGGTACATTCACTCCTGGCAGAGCCAGCCCCGTCAGCCAGATACTAAGCCCTTGATTTTTAGCATATTACTGTCATCTAATGCTTTTTCCTATATAATTCCGCCTAATTCACTGTTAGACAAACCGGATATATTGATGAATTTTATTGAAACCCGCGGTAACGATGGCCATCGCCCTGTTAAAGTATCGTTTTCTGAAGCGATTCTAAACCCTATTTCATCCTTTGGCGGTATTTACTCACCAGAATCATTACCAGCGTTAGGTGGAGAGTTTCTGACGAGCCATCTGAATTCTGATTATAAATCCCTGGCCAGGGCCGTATTGTCTGCCTTTGAAATTGATATTGAGCCTGCCGTCATTGATGAAGCACTGGCCCTGTATGATGCTTTTGATGATGCCACTCAACCTGTACCTGTCGTTAAGGTCTATGATGACCTGTATGTCAGTGAGCTATGGCATGGTCCAACACGAGCATTTAAGGATATGGCATTACAGCCCTTTGGAATTGTGCTGTCATCCCTGGCCCAGAAGAGGAATGAACATTACCTGATACTGGCTGCCACCTCGGGTGATACCGGGCCAGCCGCACTGGAAACCTTTAAGAATCGAGCCAATGTACAGGTTGCCTGCATGTATCCTGATGGCGGAACTTCGGATGTACAACGACTACAGATGGTTACCGAAGACGCAGACAACGTGAAAGTAATCGGTATTAAGGGAGATTTTGACGACGCACAGAGCGCCCTGAAAAGACTACTGGGCTCTGATATTTTCAAAGCCAAACTAATGGAAAAGAAAATAAACTTGTCAGCAGCCAATTCCGTTAACTTTGGCCGAATTATTTTCCAGATAATTTACCACATTCATTCATATCTCGAACTGGTTCGTCAGCAGGCGATTTCAATGGGAGATAAAGTATATCTTAATGTCCCAAGTGGTAATTTTGGTAATGCTCTTGGTGGTTATTACGCCATGAAAATGGGATTACCGGTTGAAAAAATACTTATTGCTTCGAATAAAAATAATATCCTGACCCAGGTCATTAAAACAGGTAGCTATGACTTACGTAACAAATCAGTCATTCCTACCACATCACCTGCCATGGATATTCTTAAATCCTCGAATATTGAACGTGTACTGTTTGATTTATTTGGTGCAGAACGTACAAAAGAACTAATGCAACAACTGGATGAAAATCAACATTACCAGTTGAATGATAATGAACTAATGCAGTTACAATCAATTTTCACAGCTGACTTCTGTGAAGATGACGAAGGTAAATCATATATTAAAAGTGCATTTTCGAAAGGCTATTTAATGGATCCTCATACAGCCACCTGCTTCAAAACTTATGACACCTGCCGTGATAAAAAATTAACAACCATTGTTTACTCTACTGCTGAGTGGACCAAGTTTTCACCTGTCATTGCAAATGCCCTGACGGGAGAACTTGACACCCATGATATTGATGCGCTCGAGTCGATCGCACGGGAAGCAGGCATTGAAATTCCAGCTATTATCAAAGACCTTTTTAACAAACCTGTTACACAAAATACCGTGATTGATAAACAAAATATAGAAACAGAAATTCTGAATTTTATCTAGCAACGGATACATAGAAACCTTAAGCCAGAAACCTGGGATCAACCGTTAATTAAAACCTTATTGTCCTGTCATAACGACAGGACAAAATATCGTTTTAATCGATTTTTAATAAATATAAAAGCACCTGGGCATTTAACAGTTGTGTAAAAACATACCAACTGTCAGAAAATCTAATCTAACGTCCTCTTTATCTTCAATTATATAAATTCAGGTCTATAATTTTTTATAAATATACTCCCCCTGCATAACAAGGATTTGTTACGGAGATTTTAAATGCTAATAAATCATTTCTTTGACAGCCTCACTTTTAAACAAAAAGTACTTTCAGGTTTTGCCATTTTAATGCTTATTATGACGACAGGTATGAGCTATATGCTCATCCAGTTTATTAATATGTCAAGTATGACTACAGAAATAATTGATCGCTATCAGCCAGTAACCAACATAACCAGCATGGCTCTAAAACATACCCAGTCATCCGTAAACTTACTGCATGAACATTTACTAAATTATAATCCAGATAAAATCCATCAACAACGTGAAAACATGGCGTACTTAAAAGATGAAATCATAGTTCTTATTGATTATACAAACAGAGAAGAATTAAACCTGGATAAAAATAAATTATTAAATACTATTAACGTCATAAATGAAATTGAAACTCTCACTAATGAAATAGAAACACTTAGTAATAACTACGATCAGAACCATCCTGTTATTGCCTATGCAACTGAATCACTCAATCCAATTGGTCTTGAATATCTTGGCTATATCAATCAAATTATTGACGAAGCAGATGAACTGGAACTATCAACAAATGAATTAGTATTATTTTCAAATATGCGGCATAGCTGGTCTCAGGTAATGGGACATATGAGAACAGTAATTACATCTCGAAACCAGGCATCAATATCTAATATTTACACCTATATAAACGTAAATCTAGGTCAGTATGAAATTCTAAAAAGAATAAATCCAGATATTGGAATCTATAGCCTGGAAAAATTAAAAACCTTGCGTGATCAATACACAGCCAAACTTGAACAAATAAGAGACAAACTTGAATCAGATATCTGGCGATCTGATACAAAAATCATGATTGATCAGATCATGCCGTTATATGATCAGTTAAAAAAAACGCTTAATGAAATACTGAGAACAGAAATTAAAAGCACTGAAAAGGCGAATGCTGATTTAAGCAATAGAATTGAAAACATCAACTACATGTATACATTACTTATTCTTTCCGGAGTTAGTGTTGCATTCATCATATCAGTATTTATCACTAGAAGTCTACGCAAGCCTTTGCAACAACTGGCCAAAGCCACAAAAGATGTGGCCAGCGGAAAGTTTGAGACACATATCAATGTCAACAACAATGATGAAATATCACAACTCGCTAATAGTTTTAATAAAATGGTTAACACATTAAAACAATCACAACAGGAATTATTAGAAGCTAAAGATCATGCAGAGAATGCCAATCAATCTAAAACTCAGTTTTTACGCAGCATGAGCCATGAACTACGAACACCAATGAATGCTGTACTTGGATATTCGCAATTACTGACTATGGAATCATCATTAACAGATGATCAAAGAGAATCTGTTAATGAAATATTACGTTCAGGAAATCACCTACTTAACCTGATCAACCAGGTTCTCGATCTTGCAAGAATCGAATCTGGAAATATCACATCCACTCCAAAGACTATTGAATTATCAGGCCTGATAACTTCCTGCCTGCCTATTTTCAACAATAAAACAACCAGTCATCATAATATTAAAATTATAAACAATATCCCCCAGAAACAATTAAATGTTTTTACAGATGAACTGAATTTAAAACAGATAATTATCAACCTGGTAACCAATGCCATAAAATACAATAAAGAAAATGGAAATATAATAATCAACGCTGAAAAACTGGATAACAAAATGGTTAAAGTATCAATTTCTGATACAGGAATAGGATTGACCGAGGAGGAAATAAAAACAATATTTGATCCATTTCAACGCTTAAGTTTTCTCAATAGCTCAATTGAAGGATCCGGCATTGGACTAACAATTACAAAACAACTTATCGAAGCAATGCAGGGAGAAATAGGCATCGACAGTATAAAAGACATAGGAAGCACATTCTGGTTTACTTTACCCTTAGCTGAAGGTGGATTACATCCTAGAGAAACATCAGCCGAAACCCATCATATTATTCATAACGATTCATTTAGCTCATCATATACTTATGCGATTGTTTACATTGAGGATAACATTGATAATTTTAAACTGATGAAAACAATCATTGACAAACGAAAAGGAATTTCCATTACTCATGCGGAAACCGCCGAGCAAGGCCTGGAAACAATTAAAATGATAACACCTGATTTAGTACTAATGGACATCAGCTTACCAGGAATAAATGGCTACGAAGCCCTGAAACTTATAAAATCCAATAAAAATACTAGCCACATTCCCGTTATTGCAGTTAGCGCACATGCTTTGACCGATGATGTTACGGCTGGCCTGAATTTCGGATTTGATGACTATATTACTAAACCCATTGACATTAATAGATTCAACTCAATAATCGATCACTATATTCCATCTGTAATAATAAAAAAAACAATTAACCAATCCTGATATATCTCTGGGATTTATCATTCCCGTGAAGACCCAATAATTAATTTTATTTAAAAATTAATTAAAGACACGAAATAAATCTTAAATTTCTATTACAGTACCCAGCATGGGTATATTTGCATACCACTGGTATTTTTCAACACATGCCTTTTGAAACGCCAGCATTTTATCCAGTTCACCATGCACCAGGTATAAACGCGTTTTCACCTGATCGAAATTTCCTGCCCATTCTAGCAACTGGTCCTGACCAGCATGGGCAGAAAAACCTCCCAGTGTATGAACCTGGGCATTCACAATAAATTCCATACCCATAAATCTAACCTGTTTAGCGCCATCAACCAGTGCTCGACCTAATGTGCCCTGCGCCTGAAACCCAACAAATAAAATATGACTACGTCGGTGCCACAAATTATGTTTTAGATGATGACGTATTCGTCCACCCGTACACATACCGCTTCCTGCAATAATAATAGCGCCACTTGAAATAGTATTTAGCGCCATGGACTCTTCTGTTGTTAATGTTTCCGTTAACACTGGTAGCCAGTTTTTCCAGCCCTGCTTTATTTTCTGGCTAAACTCAGGGTTATCACGATTATAAAGCTGGGTATATCTTAAATATACGTCACTGACCCGGGCCGCCATGGGGCTATCCAGATAAACTTTTTGCTGAGCAAGCTCGCCATCCTGGTAAA